>NZ_JBJHPC010000253.1:0-10034 GCF_045257485.1 Streptomyces sp. YS-3
TGGTAGGAGGCGCGGGGGAGCGGGGCTGGGGTCGCTGACTGCGCAGACCAGGTCGGAGACGCGTAGGTGCAGGGCCAGCCAGAAGGGGCCAGTGAGGCAATGTGCCCTGGGGCTTGCGTGGTCCAGGGCGTTGGTCATGAGTTCGCTGACGACGAGTTGGGTGTCGTGGGCGAGGTGGCCGGCGCTGGGTTCTGGCGAGGAGAGCCTCCAGCGGACGAGGCAGCGCAAGGCGAATGCGCGTGATTCAGCCACACTGCGAGGTACGGCTTTGAACTGGTGTGCGGCAAATACTGCGGGACTGATGCCGCGTTCGAGTCCGGGGTCTGCGTCGCCCGTTCGAGTTAGTGCGGGGAGTGATTCCGAGCCAACTTCCGGTCTGCCGGAGTGTGGCCTGGGTGGCGGGATACTGGCGCGCTGGTCTGTCGGCCCGATCACTGCTGGTGGCACCCCCGTGAGGCGTTCTCTTCGAACGGCATCGCCGCCGCGAAGGCATGAGGGTACGGTCATCTATCTCTCCGATGCAATTGCATGTGGAATTGCGTGGAGCCGTGTGGGGGCGGGAGGGGGGCGAGTGGCGAAAGGAGCGAATGGTGATGCATCGGTTCGAGAATGGCATGCCGGCCGACCGGATGGGCGAGGTCGGGTGGACGAAGAGCAGTCACAGCAATGGAGCCGGGTCGTGTGTGGAGGTCGCGGCGCTGCCCGGCGGGGAGATGGCCGTGCGTAACTCGCGGTTTCCTGGAGGGCCCGCTCTGGTCTTCACTCCGAGTGAGGCACGGGCGTTTCTCGCCGGGGCGAGGGAAGGGCAGTTCGATTTTGTGACTGACTGAAAACCCTGAGGGAAAGGGAGATGCGGCGGCGTTGGCCCCAGAGGTCGGGATACTGGTGCTCCATGTGTTGTGACGCAGGAGACCACTATGCTCGCAGCTGAACCGTCTCTCCCTTCCCCCATACAGCTCGTGGGGGCTCGCGTGCAGGGGCCAGCATCCTTGGAGCGGGCCGCGCTTCGTCGTGCCGAGGCACATCCCACCGCCTTGAAGGTCATCCTGGGTGGACGCCTGCGCCGGCTGCGCGAGGCGGCCGGGCTGGAGGAGAGGGACCTGGAGAAGGAGCTCGGCTTCAAGCCGTCGAAGATCAGCCGGATCGAGAAGGGCCGGCAGGGGTGCAGCGAACTCGATGCCCGCGCCATGCTGAGTCTGTACGGGGTGAGCGACGTTGAAGAGGTCGAGGAGTTTGTCCGGCTGGTCGAGCTGTCCCATCAGCCGGACTGGTGGAAATCCTGGCGCGACGTCGTCAGCAAGTTCTTCAGCCCGCTGCTCTCCCTGGAGGGAGCAGCCGAACTGATCCGGATCTACGAACCGGTCTACGTGCCGGGGCAGTTGCAGACCGCCGAGTACGCGCGCGCTGTGATCCGCGCCGAGTGGCCGACCCGCTCCGCCCACGAGATCGACCGTATGGTCGCCCTGCGCCAGGCCCGTCAGCACCAGCTGGAACAGCCCGGCGCCCCTGTCCTGTGGGCAGTCATCAAGATGGACGCCCTGATGTGGTCGGTCTCCGACCGGGACATCCTGGCCGCCCAGATTCGACACCTGATCGGGTGGGCCCAGCGCCCGAACGTGAAGATCCAGGTGGCGCCCGTCGACGTGTTCCGCACCGTCCCCGCCTCGACGAACATGACCCACCTCTCGTTCGCTGTACCCGATTTGGACAACGCGGTCTACAGCGAGCATCTGGTCGGCTCGATGTTCACACAGGACCCCCGGGAAGTTGAGCACTATCTGACGTTGCTGGACCGCCTCGCAGCCCAGGTCATGTCACGCGAGGCGTCTCTGGCCTGCCTGCAGGACCTGGCTGCCGGGAAATGAGGCCCGGGCGGCGAGCCCGCCCGGGGTCCGTCGCTACCGCACCTGCGCCACCCCGCCCCACTCCTTCCACTCCCAGCTGCGCTGAGGACGTGCGAGGTCGGTGTCGGGCATCCACGCGGACACCTCCACCAGCCCCGGCGGGTCGAGGACCGTGAGGGACTCGTGCTCGAAGTAGGCGGCCACCTCGTGCTCTTCCCGCACCCGGCCCCAATGATGGTCGGTGGCGGCATCCATGAAGTCGGTGACGAAGGTGCGGACCTTGGGATCAGCGCTGACCAGCTGACAGATGACGAGGAAGCTGCCCGGCACCAGGCGCCGCACCACATTGCGGATCAGGTGGGCAGGGTCGTCGTCGGGGATGCAATGCAGCACCGAGACGAATAGCGCTGCCACTGGCTTGGAGAAGTCGATGATGCGCCGGGTGTCGGGATGGTCGAAGATCCGGGCAGTGTCGCGCATATCGGCCTGGATGACCGTGGTGTACGAGTTCTCGTCCAGCAGCGCCCGGCCATGAGCCAGTACGATGGGGTCGTTGTCGACGTAGACGATGCGCGCCTCGTCATGCACCCGCTGGGCGACCTGGTGGACGTTGTCCCGTGTCGGCAGGCCGGAACCGTGGTCGATGAACTGGGTGATCCCTTGCTGCTCGGCCAGGTAGTGGACCACCCGGCGCAAGAACTGGCGGTTGTTGAGCGCGAGTTCCATCGTGCTGGGCACCTGCTCCAGCAGCGCGGCACATGCGTCCCGGTCCACCTGGTAGTTGTTGGTTCCCCCTAGGTAATAATCGTACATACGGGCCACGCTGGGCACCGTCGGGTCGATCGCCGGTGGGCTCCACGGCTCCCCTTGCATGCAGACCTCGCCGCGTCGATGAGAGATGAGCGTGCGGATGAATCTGCCATGGTAGAGACCACCGGCCGTAACCGATAGCGCACCCAGGGGTGATCCGGACGTGCAGATGAGGGTTCCGGCCACGCGCGGCTCTCATCGCTGCGCGGTTCGTTAGTCGGTGCGCCGTGTGCGCTCGGCGTGCCGCAGGTGACTGGTCACCGTCCCCTTATCCAGCCCCATCACCGATGCGATCGCCGTATCCGACAGCTGGAGTTCCTGTCGCAGCAACAGTGCATCGTCCTGAGCGAGCGTGAGGGGCTGCGCCCCCTCGGGGGTAAGACCGCTGGCCGCGCTGACCCACGCGCGCAGCACTCCCCACGCCACCGCAGAAGGCCGTCCGCTGCCTATGACTGCGGGCCACATCGTGACAAGTTCACCCAGCGCGCCGGCCACACACACGCGAGCCGTCTCACGGCTCGGCAGCCGCAGCAGCGCATAGCGCAAGTAAGCGCCCTGATACTGCAGGCAAAAAGCCGTGTACTCCACAGGCAGCATGATTGACACCGCCGTCTGCGCAGGGGCGCCCGGCGCCGTCCACGTTGCGCCGCCCTCTGCGGGCCATCGACGCTGGCGGGCTTCACTCATCACTCTCTCTTTCCCGATATCGGCGGCTGAAAGGCGAGGCACGGGTCAGTCAGCGCACTCGCCGCCGGACTGGGGCGGGGCGCCGTCGTGCAGCGGCATCTGCAGACACAGCAGGAAGGCGTAATTGGCGTCGTCCCAAATACCGCGCAGGTCCTGAGGCTGGGCGTTGAGCGCGGTGAGCAGGGCGCTGGTGGTCTCCCAGCACGGGACGACCTCCCCTCGCAGGGCGCCCTCCACCACGGCTGGTGGCACCACTTCACCACTCAGACGGCTTACCTGCTCATAAGGTGGGCAGCCGGCGGCCAGATACATGCCGCGCAACGCCGACCCCAGCCGGGCAACGGCCTCGTCGAGAGACGGACGGGGCGCCCGGGCCAAGCCCTGCGCTGCCTCCCAAAGCGGCCGCATGTCACCCGCGTTCGCGCCGACCGCCTCGGCCAGGGCTTGCGCCGCAGGCCATGTCGGCACCCGGTCCCCGGAGACGATCTTCGATACGTAGGAGCGGGACAGCCCTGTGCCCTGCGCGGCCTCCTGCATGGACAGGCCCGAGCGGCGCAGCAGAAACGACAAGGCGCACGAGAGGCTGCTTGACGCCCGGGCCCGGGCCAGGGCCGCCTCATCCAGGGCCGACTCATCTGCGCTTGCACGGGCGGCGGGCATCAGGACGGCATGGGCTGTGCGGCCGGCGGAGCGCGCTGCCGCCCGTCGTTCGAACAACCGCCGCACCTCGGCCGGGCTCCAGCGTGCGCTCGCGGTGGTGGCGCTCGTAAACGATGAAGCCCCTACCTCCTTCCAACTCGCCCCCCGGGCCCGGGCATCCATAACCGCGGCTGCCGCGTAGCACTCCAGTTCCAGGCCGACCCGACGCGCCAGGGTGAGCAGACTTTCAAGGTCGGCGTGCGCGTGCTCACCCTCCAGCAGATCCATCACCGCGCCCTGCACCCCCTCGGCCGCACTGAGCGCTGTCGGGAACACCGACCGCACCGCCTGCCGTTCAGCGGCCTTCTTGCGCTGGGCACCACGTCGGCACCGCCGGTCACAGAAGACTCTCTTGCGGCCAGGCCCGCGCACACGGGTGAAGGTCTCCCCGCAATGTCGGCACACGCCCTGACGATCTGATTCAGACACAGACAAGCACCACCCCGCCGATTTCGACCGCGTTGCCGTTGGTACGAGCCCTGAACCCCAATGACGACACAGACAGGGATCCAACACTCCGCACTGGGAATGGGGTGTGCGGCCGTGGCATCCCTCGCCGCCACACACCCCTCACCACTAACGGCAGCGGCAGCGGCACCGGCATCGGGCTGCTACGGCCGGAACTGCACCGCACACCGTCAACGCCGTCACGGCGAACCACGCACCCGCCGCCGTCTGCCACCTAGGCGTGAACAGCACGATGGGCACCACCGTCAAAGCGAGAAGGACACCGAGCAGCCGCGTGACAGCCCAGGCACGCCGACTCCACTCCTGCACCAGCACGTTGGTACCGTCAAAGCCCGTCGGCTCGTCAGCGGCGGGGGACTGTTGACCGTTCATGAGAATTCCTTCCTGAGCGGTTGGAGTGCGGGGACTCCTGGTGAAGGATGCGAAGCCGGATTACCAGGAGTCCCCGCGGCAGTGCGATGAAAGTAGCGTGGCCGACGACCGTCGTGCCGCCAGAATGGCCACAAACTCGAAAATCCCGAGACGGCGGCTCAAATACAGGACCGAACGCGCTATCGAACGGGTGGTCGGGTGCGGGTCGAATGGTCAATCGTGCTCCGCGGTTGTCCGGTATCGATCGAAATCGATCGCACCTTATGAAGTTTCGCACGGGAAACCGGTCGGGTGTTCGAGGTTGGCCAGGCGGTGACTCTTCGGAGAATGGCGGAAGGAATTTGCGTCAGCAGGATCGCAATTGCATTTTCCTGAGTGGGGTTGAAAGCTGAGCCCGGTCCCCCCGTGGAAGTCCGCATGACAGGGTCGCGAACAATCTCCGATTCGCCGACCTGACGAAGTCTCCACGCCCTGCGACGGTGGACGTGTAGCTCGATGCACCGGGCAGCACCGGCCACTCGATCCGCTTGTCCGTGCGGGGCTGGCGAGCCGACGATGGTCTGCAAGGGGGCAGCCGAGTCTGTTTGTGTTGCCCGGCACCGTGTCCCCGGTACCCGCAAGGCTGGCGGCCTCCGACGCACACGACGACCAGCCGGGTGATTGGCCCCCAGCGCCGTCCCGGATGCTGACGCCATGATGATCAGAGCCCGCCTGAGCCGCACCGACTCGTGTCTGCCCCTGCGGACGATTCCGTCTCTGCCCCTCTTCGTCGGTCAACCGCTTCGCCTTCACCGGCTCCGCCATCGCGAGCGAGGCTGGCGCACGGACACCAACCGCCCCCGCGAAACGTTCGTGGGCAACACACCAAAGACGGGCGAGGTATGCAGGCCAGGGTCATTGGCCCTACAGCATCCACGCTGTGGTGACGATTGTGCGAGACAGAGAAGCCCCCGCCGGATACTCCGGCGGGGGCCTGTCTACGTAGAGGGTCACGCTGGCGAAGGGCGCGCGTCCTGAGTCCCGCCGTATTCGGGTTCGCCGCTATCTAGGACGCGGAGCAGGGAGGCGGTGACGACGCGGGTGCTGCGACCGATGCGGAGCACCCGGCAGGGGAACTCGCCGCGGCGGACCAGGTCGTAGCCCTTCGCCCTGGAGAACCCGAAGGCCCGGGAAGCGTCCTCGACGCTGCCAGTTCCGGCCCAGGTAGCGCGGATGTGCGAGGGGCTGTACTGGGCAGCCAGGCCCGGCGTCACGTTGTTCTGGCTGTGCATGTGTGGCTCGTGGGTTCCTTTCAAAACGCTCCGGCCGCGGAAATATCCCTGGGCTTTGCGGCGTTCCCCTTTGACATCGTGATCGCGGAGGGGGGAGCGGTGGGCCTGAAACTGTTCAACACGGCGGGCGAAGCAAGCGAGGTCGTGCCGCGTCTGGCTGCGGTCGAGGCGGATGTGCAGGACCTCGTCGAGGCGCACATGGAGGTGATGCTGGGGGTGCGGTTCCTGGCGAGTGAGTTCGCAATCGACTGTGTCGACGGCGGGCGGATCGACTCGCTGGGACTCGACGAGAACGGGGCACCGGTGATCGTCGAGTACAAGCGAGGCACCGACACCGGCGTGATCAACCAGGGGCTCTACTACATGGCCTGGCTGACGAACCACAAGGACGCCTTCCGGAACCTGGTCCGTCATCGACTCGGGGTCATGGCCGCGTCCCAGATCCTGTGGAGCACACCTCGTTTGATCTGCGTGGCCGGCGACTTCACCCGCTACGACGCGCACGCCCTGCGCGAGCACCGACGTTCGATCGACCTGGTCCGCTACCGGTACTTCGGCAGCCACCACTTCGGCCTCGAGACCGTGGCCTCCGTCACCGGGCACTCGGCGCCGGCCAAACGGGTATGCCGCCGTGCGGCGGGGGTGCCGACGGTCCGGAAGCAGGCCAGCGCGATGGCAGAGCTGGCCGAGGCGGTCGACGAGGTACTGGTCGGACTCGGGGACGGCGTCAGCCGGGTCCAGCGCAAGCAGTACCGCGCTTACCGACGGCTGCGGAATTTCGCCAGCCTCTGCCCCCCGCAGCAGACCAAAATCCTCGTCTACCTCAAAGCCGACCCGAAGGAGGTCGACCTCGTCCCCGGCTTCACCCGGGACGTGACGGGGCTCGGCCATCACGGCACAGGTGACCTGGAGCTGCAGCTGCGTACGGAGCGAGACCTGGAGCGTGCCCAGGACCTGTTCCGTCTCAGCTACATCGCCGCGTAGGGTCCTCTAGCTGGAGCGCCAGCGGAGCGTGAAGTTGTGGGCGGTCGTCGTGACGGTGCCTTTCGACGTGACGGGCAGGGAATGACGGTGGGACCACTAATGGTCCGGACGATCCCCGGTTTTGCTAACCGGGGATCGTCCGCTATGTATCGCCCTGCCGCCGGCCCTTCGGCGATCAACCACGCCCTGTCCGTGGTGAGCGGCGGACGTTGATCGTTCCCGGGGTCGCGGCCTGCGGATTCCGTTGGCGGCGCTGCGGGTTGGGGGCCGTGCGCAGCCAGCCGATCAGCGAGGCCGCCTCCCGACTCGGCCGCCCGCTCCCAGACAGCTCCAGCGCATCGAACACCGGCCCCCCGTCACGGCCGCGCTGGATCCAATCGATGCGCTCGGACACCAACAGCAGTTCGCAACCAGAGCGCAGGTGCAGGGCAGGGGAAGCGAAGGCGAGCCGGTCGCCCAGGAGGGCAATAGCGGCCACCAGGGCCCGTGCAGCCTGCGTCAGCTCGTCGCTGACGGCATCGAAGCGCAGCATCGCCAGTTTCGCCAGGCTCAGCGAGGCGCTGCGCTGTACGGAGGTGACGGAGACGCCACCCAGTCCCTCCGAAGGCGGAATCATGCCGTGCCCGAGCTCCGACATGCGCGCCGTCTTGACGCCAGCCTTCGGCTACGCGGCGGGCGAGGGAATCCAGCCGTTCACTCGTGCGGTGTCGGCCAGGGCCGCGCACGCCGGCCCCAGCCTCCCGGTGTCGGATGCCGAGTGCTCCGGGTTGTGGAGGAACACCAGATCGGGCTCGCGCCCGAGGTCCTTCACTGCCTGCTCGACGGCGGTCCGCAGTCGGGCGGGATCGAGGCTGTGGCCCCCGGGGAAGAATCCGACCTTGGTGGAGAGTGAGAAGTTCGGCAGCAGGTCACCGGCCGATGTCTTTACAGGACCTCGTAGGAGCATGGCGAAGATAGTTGGACGCGGTGTCGATGCGCCTTATGGCGAGGTCGGCGGCTGCTTCGAGAAGGTCACGGGCGTGACCAGACCGGTGTAGCCCGAGAATGATTAGCCCGTCAGCGGTTCGCACAGCCCCTCCGTGATCAGCAGGTCGGCCAAAGTGGTGATGTCCTCGGGTGCGCCGTCGAGGTAGACCGGGCGGCCCGACAGGAGCATCCGGAGACCCTGCTCTGCGCCTCGTGGAAGGTCAGCCGCTCGCCGCCGCAGACTTAGACCGTGTCATCGGATCGGATGATGGAGGGTGCGAACTCGGTGACGGCCGCGACTGCGTCCGGCCGGCCGAAGGCAGCCACGTAAGGCAGGTGGCGTGTGGGCGGGGTACTGGATCTCAGTTCGTCCAGGTAGCGCCCGGGGCTGCGCCCACTGCGCGTCGGTCAACGGCACGCTTGACCAAACGATCGGCTGATCCAAACGAAACTGCCTAGTACCCGCGGCCTGCTCAGCGATCACGCCCAAGCGTTGGCAACCCGCCGGAGATCGTACGGACGCTGGTCGTGGGCGAACGGTCGTCATACCGCAGACTCAGCCGTTCAGGGCGCCGAGCCCCAGGGGCCCGGAGAGGGCGATAGGTCCGGTTGCGCAGAACGCGCCTGACGAGAACGCCCCAGACGGCGCGCCGCTCGGCGCTGTCCGAGGGGATGAGGCGCACCCGAACGCCGCCGTTCGGCTCCATTGAGACATCGCACTCCGCCCCCGTGCCGCTCACCCAGAACGGAACCTCGGTATTCCGGTGAAGGTTGCTGGGGAGTCTCCGCAACCTCACCAAGTCCGCGGGAAAGGGGACGGAGACACGCACGGCTGTCGCCTGCCGATCCATTGAAACGACAGGCCGCCCCTTCCGTGTGAAGTGAATCCAGCAGAAAAGTTCGGGTTCGCTCGCAACATCATCAGCACGCACCACCCCATTATGCGACGAAATGATCAGCGTCACCGTACGGGGTTGCTGGGCCGATTCCGCACGGTGAGGGCGTCTCCGGGTTTGGGGAGCACAGTGTCCCCTCGAACTCGACGTACTGGCCGTCGATCGTGGTGAAAGCATGGACGCGGTGCCAGTAGGTGCTGCCCTCGCTGCCGTGTGAAAAGTACCGGCGATGCAGCGACCTTCCATGGCGATGCCGCTCGTGACGGAGCGCAGGCGGCCGATGAGCTGCCGCGACAGGAAGAAGCGGGGGGTCCCGCGGGCGGCCGGGACGGCGAGGCCCACCAGAATACCGTCATGTGCTCCGGACAGAGGCTCACCGGTTGCGCCCGGGAGGCTGCGCAGCTGGCGGCGCTGCTGCCACCGGCACGGGAGCGTGCGCGGTCCGGCGTTCTGGCACGGCGTCGCCGTACAGGCGCTCGAAGTCGGCGATGGCTTCGCCCGGCGTGTCGTAGGAGCTGCTGACGACCCGTAGGTGGTTCTCGCCGTGGAGGTGGACGCTGTCGGCGTGCTGGTAGGTGCCGACGCCGACGGTGGTGTGCCCGTCGTGGGCGTGGAGGTGGAGGGTGAGGAGGCCGGAGTTGATGTCGTCGTGGATCTTCTGGGCGTCCGCGGACACGAGTCGGATCTCCTCACGGTCCAGCCAGGTCATCGGGTGGTCCGCCCAGGTCCACTCGGTGTTGATCTCCTCCTGCAGCTGCTCGGTGATCTCCACGGGGATGCCGGCGTCGCGCAGGAGCCCTGCGGTGGTGTTGGCGTAGTAGGGCTCCTCGTGGTCGATCCGGACGAGGAGCATCGTGCCGTCCGTGACCGGCCGGAAGCCGTGCGAGGCGAGGGTGGCGCGGGCGGTGTGGAGTGTGTTGCCGGCGAGGGGTGGCGACGACGGCGCTGGGGTGCTCGGGGTGCAGGGCGAGATGAACGTGGGCGTGGGCGGCGGGTGCGGTGTCGGGCATGGAGGGCTCGTTTCGCCGGTCCGGGCC
>NZ_JBJHPC010000254.1:0-10030 GCF_045257485.1 Streptomyces sp. YS-3
GCGCTCCCCGAAGGAATCGTCATGCACATCGACTGGGCAGCTCTCGGCACCGTCTTCGGTGTCAGCCTCATCGTCACCGTCGGCCTGGTGGGCCTGTTCACCGTCGGGATCGTCGGCCTCAGCAAGCAGCAGTCGGCCGCGACCGGCAAGGGCAACATCGCCGTGGCCCGCACCACCGCCTACCTCTGCTTCGCGCTCTGCGCGGCGGCCGTCGCGTACGGCATCAACCTGATCGTCGCCAAGTAGGCCGGCGAGCAGCGCCGCACCCTCCACGACCGCCCTCCGGCCCTGCCGGGGGGCGGTTTCCTGTGTGCCTGCGCACACTCTCCCGTCGCAGGTCAGCAGCGAGTTGACGGGCGTTCCCGGGCATGGTGGACTGCCCGAGCCATTTACGGCGGCAGAAGAGGAAGCCGGTGCGAATCCGGCGCGGTCCCGCCACTGTCATCGGGGAATGATCCCCGTGAGCCAGGAACTCTCACCGCCGGTCGACGTCATACCAGGGCGCGGACACCCTGAGTGAGGACATACCGCCATGCGCGCCTGCCTGTTGCCGGCACCTCCCGCACGTACCGGAGCTCCCCGCGGCGTTGCGGCGGGCTGATCCCATGCGTGCCGATCGCACCTTCGCGTACGGCGCCACCGCCGGTCTCCTCGGCGACCTCCTCCTCGGCGATCCCCGCCGCGGACATCCGGTCGCCGCGTTCGGCCGTGCCGCGGCAGCCGTGGAGCGCGCGCTGTGGCGCGACCACCGTGGCTGGGGCGCGCTGCACACCGCTGTGTGCGCCGGAGGCGCCGCGGGCGCCGCGCTGCTCGCCACCCGTGCCGTACGCCGCCGGCCCGCCGCGTCCGTCGCGCTGACCGCCGCCGCCACCTGGGCCGTGGTGGGCGGCACTTCGCTGGGCCGGGAGGCCCGGGCGATCGGCGCGGCCCTCCGGTCGGGGGACGTCGAGGCGGCCCGCGCGCGGCTGCCGCACCTGTGCGGGCGCGACCCGCAGTCCCTGGACGCGCCCGGCATCGCGCGCGCGGTCGTCGAGTCCGTCGCCGAGAACACCTCGGACGCCGTGGTGGGCGCGCTGGTGTGGGGGGCGCTCGCGGGCGTGCCGGGTCTGGTGGCGTTCCGCGCGGTCAACACCCTGGACGCGATGGTCGGCCACCGCTCGCCGCGCCATCTGCGGTACGGCTGGGCCTCGGCGCGCCTGGACGACGTGGCGGGCTGGCCGGGCGCCCGTCTGACCGCCGCGCTCGCGGTCGTGGCGGGCGGCGCGCCGCGCGCCGCCACGCGCGCGTGGCGGCGGGACGCGGCCAAGCACCCGAGCCCCAACGCCGGTCCCGTGGAGGCGTCGTTCGCGGGGGCGCTCGGCGTACGGCTCGGCGGCACCCTCTCGTACGGCGGCCGTGTCGAGCACCGGCCGGTGCTGCACGGGGACGGCCGGGCGGTGGAAGTGGCGGACATCGAGCGGGCGGTGCGGCTGTCGCGCCGGGTGGGCTGGCTGGCGCTGGGTGTGGCGATCGCGGTGAGGAAGGTACGGACATGAGCGGTGGACTGCTGGTCGCGGGCACCACGTCGGACGCGGGCAAGAGCGTCGTCACCGCCGGGATCTGCCGGTGGCTGGTGCGCCAAGGCGTCAAGGTCGCGCCCTTCAAGGGACAGAACATGTCCCTCAACTCCTTCGTGACGCGCGAGGGCGCGGAGATCGGGCGCGCCCAGGCTATGCAGGCGCAGGCGGCGCGCGTGGAGCCGTCCGCGCTGATGAACCCCGTGCTGCTCAAGCCGGGGAGCGACCGTTCGAGCCAGGTCGTGCTGATGGGCAGGCCGGTGGGCGAGCTGAGCGCCCGCGGCTACCACGGCGGACGCCAGGAGGCGCTTCTGGGCACGGTCGTGGACTGCCTGGAGCGGCTGCGGGGCACGTATGACGCCGTGATCTGCGAGGGGGCGGGCAGCCCGGCCGAGATCAATCTGCGGCGCACCGACATCGTCAACATGGGCATCGCGCGCGCCGCGAGGCTGCCGGTGGTGGTGGTCGGCGACATCGACCGGGGCGGGGTGTTCGCGTCGTTCTTCGGTACGACGGCGCTGCTGAGCCCCGAGGACCAGGCCCTGGTCGCCGGGTACATCGTCAACAAGTTCCGGGGCGACGTCTCGCTCCTCGAACCCGGTATCGAGATGCTGCGCGGCCTCACCGGGCGCCACACGTACGGGATCCTGCCGTTCGCGCACGGGCTCGGCATCGACGAGGAGGACGGGCTGCGGGTGTCCCTTCGGGGCGCCGTGCGCGAGTCCGTGGTGGCGCCGCCGGTCGGCGAGGACGTACTGCGGGTCGCGGTGTGCGCGGTGCCGCTGATGTCCAACTTCACGGACGTGGACGCGCTCGCCGCCGAACCGGGCGTGATCGTACGGTTCGTGGACCGGCCCGAGGAGCTGGCCGACGCCGATCTGGTCGTGGTGCCGGGAACCCGGGGCACGGTCCGGGCGTTGGAGTGGCTGAGGGAACGGGGGCTGGCGCGGGAGCTGGCGCGCAGGGCGGCCGAGGGGCGTCCGGTGCTGGGGATCTGCGGCGGCTACCAGCTGCTCGGCGAACACATCGAGGACGAGGTCGAGTCACGGGCCGGTTCCGTGACGGGTCTCGGACTGCTGCCCGTGCGGGTGCGGTTCGCGGCCGAGAAGACACTCGCGCGGCCGGCCGGCGAGGCGCTGGGCGAGCGCGTGGAGGGCTACGAGATCCACCACGGCGTCGCCGAAGTGCTGGGCGGGGAAACCTTCTTGGACGGATGCCGGGTCGGTGCGGTCTGGGGGACGCACTGGCACGGGTCACTGGAGAGCGACGGATTCAGACGGCGGTTCCTGGAGCGGGTCGCGAGCGCCGCGGGCCGGCGTTTCGTGCCCGCCCCCGACACGTCGTTCGGGGTGCTGCGCGAAGAACAGCTGGACCGCCTCGGCGACCTCATCGAAGAACACGCGGACACGGACGCGCTCCTGCGGCTGATCGAGCAGGGCCCGCCCGCAGGACTTCCCTTCATCGCACCTGGAGCACCCGCATGAGCACTGTGCTGTTGTTGTCGACCGCCGACACGGATCTGCTGGCGGCCCGGGCCTCCGGGGCGCCGTTCCGGATCGGCAACCCGACCCGTATCGACGTGGCCGAGGAGCTGCCCGCGCTGATCGAGGGCGCGTCGGTGGCCGTCGTGCGCCTGCTGGGCGGCAAGCGCGCCTGGGAGGACGGACTTGCCGCGCTGAAGGCGTCCGGCATCCCCACGGTGCTGCTGGGCGGCGAGTCGGTGCCGGACGCGGAGCTGATGGCCGAGTCGTCGGCCCCGGCCGGCGTGGTCGCCGAGGCCCTGCGCTATCTGGTCGAGGGCGGTCCCGGCAACCTCGTGGAGCTGTCCCGGTTCCTCTCCGACACCGTGCTGCTCACGGGCGTCGGCTTCGCCGAGCCGCAGAAGATGCCCGAGTGGGGCGTGCACGGCACGCGCGCGTACGTCGAGGGCCGCCCCACGGTCGGCGTGCTCTTCTACCGCGCCCACCAGCTCTCCGGGAACACCGCCTTCGTCGACGTCCTGTGCGACCGCATCGAGGCCCAGGGCGCCAACGCGCTGGCGGTGTACGTGGGTTCGCTGCGCGGCGCGGACCCGGCCCTCTACGAGACGCTGGGCCGGGCGGACGCGCTGATCGCCACCGTCCTGGCGGCTGGCGGCACCACCGCCTCGCAGGCGAGCGCGGGCGGCGACGAGGAGGCGTGGGACATCGGCGCCCTGGCCGAGCTGAACGTGCCGGTGCTCCAGGGGCTCTGCCTCACCTCGTCCAGGGACGTCTGGGAGGCCTCGGACGCGGCGCTCTCCCCCATGGACGCGGCGATGCAGGTCGCCATCCCCGAGTTCGACGGCCGGCTGATCACCGTCCCGTTCTCCTTCAAGGAGCAGGGCCCCGACGAGGTGCCGGTCTACGTCGCCGACCCCGAGCGGGCGTCCCGGGTCGCCGGGATCGCGGTGCGCCACGCCCGGCTGAAGCACAAGCCGAACGCGGAGAAGAAGCTGGCCCTGGTCTTCACCGCCTACCCCACCAAGCACTCGCGCGTCGGCAACGCGGTGGGTCTGGACACCCCCGCCTCCGCCGTCCGCGTCCTGGACGCGCTGCGGGACGCCGGATACGGGGTGGAGGGCCACCCGGACAACGGTGACGAGCTGATCCACCGGCTGATCAACGCGGGCGGCCACGACGTGGAGTGGCTCACCGAGGAGCAGCTCGCGGCGGCCCCCGCGCGCGTGCCGCTCGCGGACTACCGCGCCTGGTTCGAGAAGCTGGAGCCGGAGCTGCGCGACGGCATGCTGGAGCACTGGGGCGAGCCCCCGGGCCAGTTGTACGTGGACGGCGACGAGATCGTGCTCGCCTCCCTGCAGTTCGGCAACGTCGTGGTGATGATCCAGCCGCCGCGCGGCTTCGGCGAGAACCCGATCGCGATCTACCACGATCCGGACATGCCGCCCTCGCACCACTACATGGCCGCCTACCGCTGGCTGGAGAACAGCTTCGGCGCCGACGCGATCGTCCACATGGGCAAGCACGGCACCATGGAGTGGCTGCCCGGCAAGGGCCTGGGGCTGTCCTCGGGCTGCGGTCCGGACGCGGTCCTGGGCGATCTGCCGCTGGTCTACCCGTTCATCGTCAACGACCCGGGCGAGGGCACCCAGGCGAAGCGGCGCGGCCACGCCACGGTGGTGGACCACCTCGTCCCGCCGATGGCCCGCGCCGACACCTACGGCGACCTGGCCAAACTGGAGCAGCTCCTCGACGAGTACGCGCTGGTGAGCGACCTCGACCCGACGAAGGCCCCGGCGGTGCGGGCCCAGATCTGGACGCTGGTCAAGGCCGCCGAGCTCCACCACGACCTGCACATCGACGAGCAGCCGGACGACGGCGACTTCGACGAGTTCGTCATGCACATCGACGGCTACCTCTGCGAGATCAAGGACGTCCAGATCCGCGACGGCCTGCACATCCTGGGCGGCGGCCCCGAGGCCGAGCCCCGGGTCAACCTGGTGCTCGCGGTGCTGCGCGCCTCCCAGGTGTGGGGCGGGCAGGCCAACGCGCTGCCCGGTCTGCGCGCCTCGCTGGCCGAGCACTTCGGCCTGGTGGAGAAGGAGCTGCTGGCCGAGCCGGGCGCGCCGGTGAAGGTCCCGGTGGAGCTCACCGACCTGGTCGAGGGCCCCGCGCGTACCGCGGCCGACACGATCGACCTGCTTGAGCACCTGTGCCGCCGCCTCGCGGAGGGCATGGAGGAGCGCGGCTGGTCGGTGCCGGCGTGCGGCCCGCTGGTGGCCGAGGTCCTGCGCGCCGAGCTGCCGGACGCGGTGGCGGTGCTGGAGTTCGCCTGCCGCGAGGTGGTGCCGCGCCTCGCGCGCACGACCGACGAGATCACCCACATCCTGCGGGCGCTCGACGGCGGTTACGTCCCGGCGGGCCCGTCCGGCTCCCCCACCCGGGGTCTGGTCAACGTCCTGCCGACCGGCCGCAACTTCTACTCGGTGGACCCCAAGGCCATCCCCTCGCGGCTGTCCTGGGAGGTCGGCCAGGCGCTCGCCGACTCGCTGGTGGCGCGCTATCTGGCGGACACCGGGGCGTATCCGAAGTCGGTGGGCCTCACCGTGTGGGGCACCTCCGCGATGCGCACCCAGGGCGACGACATCGCCGAGATCCTGGCGCTGCTGGGCTGCCGCCCGGTGTGGGACGAGGCGTCCCGCCGCGTCACCGGCTTCGAGGTCGTCCCGGTCGCGGAGCTGGGCCGGCCCCGTATCGATGTGACGGTCCGCATCTCCGGCTTCTTCCGGGACGCCTTCCCGCACGTGGTCGGGCTGCTCGACGACGCGGTGCGGGCGGTGGCGGAGCTGGACGAGCCGGCCGAGTCCAACTACGTCCGGGCGCACGCCGACGAGGACACCGCCGAGCACGGCGACCGGCGCCGCGCCACGGCCCGTATCTTCGGCTCCAAGCCGGGGGCGTACGGGGCGGGCCTGCTCCCCCTGATCGACGCGCGCAACTGGCGCAGCGACGCCGACCTCGCCGAGGTGTACGCGGTGTGGGGCGGCTACGCGTACGGACGCGGTCTCGACGGGCGTGCGGCGCGCGGTGACATGGAGACGGCGTTCCGCCGGATCGCGGTGGCCGCGAAGAACGTCGACACCCGCGAGCACGACCTGGTCGACGCCGACGACTACTTCCAGTACCACGGCGGCATGGTCGCCATGGTCCGCCATCTGACGGGCGAGTCGCCCGAGGCGTACGTGGGCGACTCGGCCACCCCCGACCAGATCAAGACCCGCACCCTGGGCGAGGAGACCCACCGCGTCTTCCGCGCGCGCGTGGTCAACCCGCGCTGGATGGCGGCGATGCGGCGCCACGGCTACAAGGGCGCCTTCGAGATGGCCGCGACCGTGGACTACCTGTTCGGGTACGACGCGACGGCGGGCGTGGTCGACGACTGGATGTACGAGAAGCTCAGCGCCGAGTACGTGTTCGACGAGACGAACCGGGACTTCCTGAAGAAGTCCAACCCCTGGGCGCTGCGCGGCATCACGGAACGGCTCCTTGAGGCCGCCGACCGCGGCCTGTGGGCCGAACCGGACGCGGAGACGCTGGAGCAGCTCCGCGCGACCTATCTGCAGCTCGAGGGCGACCTGGAGGGTGACGACGCATGAGCACGCCTTATCCGTTCACCGCGATCGTCGGTCAGGACGATCTGCGCCTGGCCCTCCTGCTGAACGCGGTGAGTCCCGCCGTCGGCGGCGTCCTCGTCCGGGGCGAGAAGGGCACCGCGAAGTCGACGGCCGTACGGGCGCTCTCCGCGCTGCTGCCCGAGGTCGACGTGGTCACGGGCTGCCGGTTCTCCTGCGACCCGGCCGCGCCCGACCCGGCGTGCCCCGACGGGCCGCACGAGGCCGGGACCGGGGCCGCCCGGCCCGCCCGGATGGTGGAGCTGCCGGTCGGCGCCTCCGAGGACCGCCTCGTGGGCGCGCTCGACATCGAGCGGGCGCTCGCCGAGGGCGTGAAGGCCTTCGAGCCCGGTCTGCTCGCCCACGCGCACCGCGGCATCCTCTACGTGGACGAGGTCAACCTCCTCCACGACCACCTGGTCGACCTGCTGCTCGACGCCGCCGCGATGGGCGCCTCGTACGTGGAGCGCGAAGGCGTCTCCGTGCGGCACGCCGCGCGCTTCCTGCTGGTGGGGACCATGAACCCGGAGGAGGGCGAGCTCAGGCCGCAGCTCCTGGACCGGTTCGGGCTGACCGTGGAGGTCTCGGCGTCCCGGGAGCCGGACCAGCGGGTCGAGGTGGTCCGCAGGCGCCTGGCGTACGACGACGAGCCGGCCGCCTTCGCGGCGCGCTGGGCCGACGAGGAGAGCGCGGTCCGGGCGAGGATCGTCGCCGCGCGGGCGCTGCTGCCGCGGGTCCGGCTCGGCGACGGCGCGCTGCGCCAGATCGCGGCCACCTGCGCGGCCTTCGAGGTCGACGGCATGCGGGCCGACATCGTGATGGCGCGCACCGCGACGGCGCTGGCCGCCTGGGCGGGGCGTACGGAGGTGCTCGCCGAGGACGTCCGGCAGGCGGCGCTGCTGGCGCTGCCGCACCGCCGCCGGCGCAATCCGTTCGACGCCCCGGGCCTGGACGAGGACAAGCTCGACGACACGCTCCAGGAGTTCGGGGAGCCGGGCGAGGACGACGACCCGGACCCGGACGGGCCGGGCGGCGGAGGCGGACAGCCCCCGCAGGACGGCGGCCCCACGCCGGAGGCGGGCGCGGGCGACACCCCCGCGCGCCCCGAGGCGGGCGAGGGCGGCGAGCCGCAGCCGTCGGGCGCGGGCGAGCAGCAGGCCGTCCGGGCGGGTGAGCCGTTCCGTACGAAGACGCTGAGCGTGCCTGGCCTCGGCGAGGGCGCGGCCGGACGCCGCTCCCGGGCCCGCACGGCGCACGGGCGCACCACCGGCGCCCGCCGCCCCCAGGGCGCCCTGACCAAGCTGCACCTGGCGGCGACGCTCCAGGCAGCAGCGCCGCACCAGCGGGCGCGCGGGCGTTCGGGGCGCGGTCTGATCGTCCGGCGTGACGATCTGCGCCAGGCGACCCGGGAGGGCCGCGAGGGCAATCTGGTGCTCTTCGTCGTCGACGCCTCGGGGTCGATGGCGGCCCGGCAGCGGATGGGCGCGGTCAAGGGCGCGGTCCTGTCGCTGCTGCTCGACGCGTATCAGCGGCGGGACAAGGTCGGACTGATCACCTTCCGGGGCAGGGACGCGGAGGTGGCCCTGCCGCCGACGTCGTCGGTGGAAGCGGCGGCGGCCCGGCTGGAGACGCTGCCGACGGGCGGGCGCRCCCCGCTCGCGGCCGGGCTGCTGAAGGCGCACGACGTGCTGCGCGTGGAGCGGATGCGCGATCCGTCGCGCCGGCCGCTGCTCGTGGTGGTGACGGACGGGCGCGCCACCGGCGGGGTGGACCCGGTGGCGCTGGCGGGCCGGTCGGCCCGGCTGCTGGCGGCGGAGAACGTCGCGTCGGTGGTCGTGGACTGCGAGGCGGGCGCGGTGCGCCTGGGGCTGGCGGCGGAGCTGGCGCGCGAGCTGGGCGGACCCGCGGTGACGCTCGACGAGCTGCGGGCCGACTCGATCGCGGGTCTGGTCAAGGACGTACAGGGGACGAACAGGAGGGCCGCCTGATGCCGCAGGGACAGCCGAGTGTGGTGCCGGAGGACGGTCTGACGACCCGTCAGCGGCGTAACAGGCCGCTGGTCGTGGTCCACACGGGCATCGGCAAGGGCAAGTCGACGGCCGCGTTCGGGCTCGCGCTGCGGGCCTGGAACCAGGGCTGGCCGATCGGGGTGTTCCAGTTCGTCAAGTCGGCGAAGTGGAAGGTCGGCGAGGAGAACGCGCTGAAGGTGCTCGGCGCCTCCGGCGAGGGCGGCAGCGTCGCCTGGCACAAGATGGGCGAGGGCTGGTCCTGGGTCCAGCGCGGTCTGCAGGGCGACAACTCGACCAACGAGGAGAAGGCCCGCGAGGGCTGGGAGCAGGTCAAGCGGGACCTGGCGGCCGAGACGTACCAGCTGTACGTGCTCGACGAGTTCGCCTACCCCATGCACTGGGGCTGGATCGACACGGCCGAGGTCGTCGCGGTGCTGCGGGACCGCCCCGGCACCCAGCACGTGGTGATCACGGGGCGCAACGCCCCGCAGGAGCTGGTGGACTTCGCGGACCTGGTGACCGACATGTCCAAGGTCAAGCACCCGATGGACGCCGGTCAGAAGGGGCAGCGGGGCATCGAGTGGTAGCACGTCTCGTCATCGCGGCCCCCTCGTCGGGCAGCGGGAAGACCACGGTCGCGACGGGCCTGATGGCCGCGCTCGCCGCGACCGGTCTGACCGTGTCCCCGCACAAGGTCGGCCCCGACTACATCGACCCCGGCTACCACGCCCTGGCCACGGGACGCCCGGGGCGCAACCTCGACGCGTACCTGTGCGGGGAGCCGCTGGTGGCTCCGCTGTTCGCGCACGGGGCGCGGGGGTGGGACATCGCGGTGGTCGAGGGTGTGATGGGGCTGTACGACGGGGCGGCCGGGCTCGGTGAGCTGGCCTCCACCGCCCAGGTGGCGAAGCTGCTGCGGGCGCCGGTGGTCCTGGTCGTCGACGCGTCCTCGCAGTCGCGGTCGGTGGCGGCGCTGGTGCACGGCTTCGCGTCCTGGGATCCCGGGGTGCGGATCGGCGGGGTGATCCTCAACAAGGTGGCCTCTGACCGGCACGAGGCGCTGCTGCGGGAGGCGCTGGACGAGTCCGGCGTCCCGGTGCTCGGCGCCCTGCGCCGCGCGGCTCCGCTGTCGACCCCGTCGCGCCACCTGGGCCTGGTGCCGGTGGCCGAGCGGCGCGCCGACGCGGTGGCCGCGGTGGCGGCGATGGCGGAGCAGGTGCGGCGCGGGTGCGATCTGGCCGCGCTGGTGGCGCTGGCCCGCTCGGCGCCGGACCTCGGGTTCGAGCCGTGGGACGCGGCGGCGGCGGTTCTCCCCC
>NZ_JBJHPC010000255.1:0-10000 GCF_045257485.1 Streptomyces sp. YS-3
CTCCGGGGCGCCCGGCCGCGCCGGCCGTCTCGCGGTGCTCTCACCGGACGGGGTGCGCTGGACCTACGCCGAACTCCTCGCCACCGTCTCCCGCATCGCGCATGTGCTCACCGAGGACATGGGCCTGGTGCCCGGCAACCGTGTGCTGCTGCGGGGCGCCAACACTCCCATGCTGGTGGCGATCTGGCTCGCCGTGGTGCGCGCCGGCGGAGTGGTGGTGGCCACGATGCCGCTGCTGCGCGCCAAGGAACTCGCGTACGTCATCGACAAGGCACGCATCACGCACGCCCTGTGCGAGTCCGCCCTCGGCGCCGAGCTGGCGGCGGCGCGCACGGACGGGAGCGGGCCGCGGACGATGTACTACGGTGGCGGCGCGCGGGACGACACCGAACAGGATGCGGACACCGGCCTCGAAGAGGCCATGGCCCGGCACTCCGCCCGGTTCACCCCTGCCGACACCGCCGCCACCGATCCCTGCCTGATCGCCTTCACCTCCGGCACCACGGGGATGCCGAAGGCGACCGTGCACTCCCACCGCGACGTGATGGCGGTGTGCCGTTCCTTCCCCCAGCACGTGCTGCGGGCCACCGGCGACGACCGGTTCATCGGCACCCCCTCCCTGGCGTTCACCTACGGCCTCGGCGGGCTGCTGCTCTTCCCCCTGCACATCGGCGCCTCCGTCGTGCTGCTCGACCGCGCCTCACCGCGTCAACTGGCCAGCGCGATCGACGAGTTCCGTGCCACCGTCTGCTTCAGCGGTCCGACGGCGTACCGGGCGATGTGCGTGGACCCGGCCCCGTACGGGCTGGCCTCGCTGCGCGAGTGCGTATCGGCGGGCGAGCCGCTGCCGCCGGTCACCCGCAAGATGTGGAAGCAGCGCACCGGCCATGACCTGATCGACGGGCTGGGCTCCACCGAGATGCTGCACATCTTCATCGCGATGCGCGGCGACGAGGCCGCGACCCGGCCCGGCGCGCTGGGGCGACCGGTGCCCGGCTACCTCGCCGCGGTCGTCGACGACGCCGGGCGCCCGCTGCCGTACGGCGAGGTCGGCGCACTGGCCGTCAAGGGGCCCACGGGCTGCCGCTATCTCGACGACGCACGCCAGGCGGACTACGTACGCAACGGCTGGAACCTCACCGGCGACGCCTGCTGGGCCGACAAGGACGGCTATCTCCACTACCACGCCCGCCTCGACGACATGATCGTGTCGGCCGGGTACAACATCTCGCCCGTCGAGGTCGAAGCCACCCTGCTGGCCCATCCGGCCGTCCAGGAGTGCGCGGCGGTCGCCGCGCCCGACGACGAGCGCGGCGCGGTGGTACAGGCCCATGTCGTGCCGGCCGAGGGCCACACCCCCTCGCCCGAACTCGTCCTGGAACTCCAGCGGTTCGCGAAAGCCGAGATGGCGCCCTACAAGTATCCGCGCCTCATCACGTTCTGCGCCGAACTCCCCCGGGCCGGCACCGGCAAGATCCAGCGTTTCCGTCTGCGCGGCTCCGCCGACGGCGGCTCCGTCCCGTCGGCAGAGCCGGAAGGAGCCCACGGTGACCCCGCCTCCGCCTGACGCCGGCCCGACCGGCTTCACCCAGCGCAAGCGTGTCTTCTTCCACCACTGCGATCCGGCGGGAATCGTCTTCTACCCGCAGTATCTGCTGCTCATCAACGAAGTGCTCCAGGACTGGTTCGAGACAGGGCTGGAGGTCGGCTACGCGGGGCTGTTCGCCGAGCGGCGGATCGGCATACCCACCGTCCGTCTCGAATGCGACTTCCTCGCGCCGAGCCGGCTCGGCGACGCGCTGGACATCACGCTCACCGTCGAACGCATCGGAAAGTCGTCGTTCGAGCTGCGCTACGAGTGCGCCGGGTCGCCGGGCCGGGACGTGCGGGCCCGCATCCGCGCGGTGCTGGTGACCACCTCGCTCGAAGGGCACGGCCCGATCCCCATTCCCCAGGACATCCGCACCGCGATGGAGCGATACACATGACGACCGACCGCAGGGACTCCGCCGCCGACCTCATCGGTCTGATCGAGACCGACGGGCTCGGCGCCGGCAACTTCTTCCGGCTGGCGGCTGCCGCGAGCGAGACGGCCGAGACGGTGATCGAGCTCGATCAGCCCTATCGCGCCCCCACCGGGGTCAGCCACGACAGACTCACCCTGTCGGCGCTCGACGAGCTCACCGACCGGGTGGCCGCCGGGTACCACGCCGACGGTATCCGCCCCAAGGACCCGGTGGCGGTCTACGTCGCCGAGAGCGTGCGCTATCTCGTGCACTACATCGCGCTGACGAAGATCGGTGCCATTCCGGTGTTCGTGAACAGTTCGCTGCCCTCGGAGACCGCGGCGCGGTTCGTCGAGCACGTCGGGGCGGCGGCCGTGGTCACCGACCCCGAGCGGCTCGCCGAGGACCGGTTGCCGATCGCGTACTACACCGAGGAGCCGTACGGCCGGGGCGCCTTCAAGCTCTTCACCCACGAGGACGACGACCCGGTGCTGATCGCCCACACCTCGGGAACCACCGGCATCCCCAAGGCCGTGCAGTTCAACCACAAGGGGTTCTTCTTCGGTGTCCGGCAGCAGATCCGGGCCGACCTCGGCACCCGTATCCTCTCGGCCCTGCCACAGAGCCACGCGTCCGCGATCTCGGTGCTGATGTCGGCGGTCGCCCGGCGTGCCACCACGCTGCTCGCGACCCGCCGCGGCCCCGAGGAGATCGCCCGCGCCATCCAGGACTTCCGCCCGCACCTGGTGGCGGGCTTCCCCAAGACCTTCGTCGATCTGTGCCGCGTCGATCTGGACGCCTACGACCTGTCCTCGGTCTCACGGTGGATGTCCACCGGCGACGCCAACCACGAACGGCACATACGCAAACTGGTGGCGCGCGGCAACCACGTCGACCGGGAGGGGAACCCGAGGGCGGGTTCCCTCTTCATCGACAACTTCGGCTCGTCCGAGTTCGGCTTCGCCATGTTCCGTACGGTGCACACGCCCACCAGCGACCGCTACCAGCGGTGCATCGGCCGTCCGTTCGCCTGGGTGGAGGTCGAGATCTTCGACGCGGACGACGAGCCCGTGGCGGACGGGACGGTGGGCCGCCTCGCCCTCAAATCGCCCACGATCACGGGTGGTTACTGGAACAACAGCTTACTCAGCGAGAAGAACCGGATCCAGGGCTACTGGCTCACCGGCGATCTCGCCTACCGCGGCGAGGACGGCCTCTACTACCACGTCGACCGGACCACGGACCGGATCACCACCGCGCAAGGCGTCCTCTACAGCGCCCAGACCGAGGAACTGATACTCCGCCACTTCCCCGACCTCGTGGACTGCTCGGTCGTCGGCGTCGACAGCGGTGACGGCGACGACCGCCAGGTGCCCGTGCTCAGCATCGACGTGCCGTCCTCCGAGGAGGAGCTCGCGGAGCTACGGTCCCGGGTCAACGCCCTGCTCGCGGAGCGTGGTTGGCCGCTGGTGGCGAAGGTCCTCGTCAAGGGTGCCGAGGAGCACGTGGGCGTCACGGGGAAGGCGCTGAAGCGCAGTATGCGCGTGGCCTTCGCGGACACCGAGGGCTGACGGCCCCGCCGGGCTTCTCCTCCGGCGAAGCCGCGGACCCTGCCCCGCTCACGGGCGGGCCGCCCCGTGGGGCGGGGTCAGCGGTCCCGCTCGGCGAACACCTCGCGGGCGCCGGCGATGGCGTTCAGCGCGGCGGGGAACCCGGCGTATCCGGCCATCTGCGTGATGACCTCGACGACCTCCTCGCGGGTACCGCCGACGTTGAGGAAGCCGTGGATGTGCACGCGCAGTTGCGGCGCCGCGGTGCCGAGGCCCGTGCACATGGCGATGGTGGCCAGCTCACGGGACTTGAGGTCGAGGCCGGGGCGGGAGTAGACGTCGCCGAACGCGAACTCGATGATGTAGCGCCCCAGGTCGGGGGCGATGTCCTGGAGGGAGGCGACGACGGCCTCCCCCGCGTGCCCGTCGACCTCGGCGAGCTTGGCGAGTCCCCGTTCGTACCGCCGCTCACCCTCGCCGGTGGCGACCGGCTCGTGGGCGAGGCCGGGGCGGTCACGGAAGGCCTCGCGCGCCACCGCGATGCCGTTGAGCGCTGCGGGCACCCCCGCGTACACGGCGGTGTGGATGAGCACCTCCACCACCTCGGCCGGGGTGACGCCCACGTTCAGCGCGCCGTCGATGTGGAAGCGCAGCTGGGGGGCGGCGTTGCCCATCGCGCACAGCGCGGCGACGGTGGCGAGCTCGCGCTGCTCCAGGGTGAGCCGGCCGTTCGCCAGGAGCTCCCCGTATCCGAAGGAGACGATCATCCGGCCGAGGTCGGGGGCGATGTCCGCGAGGCTGTCGAGCACGTCGGCCCGCTCGTGGCCGCTGACCTTCCGCAGCAGCGCGAGACCGCGCTCGTAGCGCTCGTCGGCGGGGCCGACGGCAGCGGCGGAAGGGGCGTGGGAGGCGGTTTCGGAGTTCTGTGCGCTGTTCATATGCACGAAACTAGAGCTTGGAGCGCACTCCAACGCAAGCGGCCCCCCTCGGCACGGTAATCGCCGCGGCCCGGCCTCGGTGCGCCGGGGTGACGCCGGCTCACAGACGAGGAAGAACAGTACATGGCAGACGAGATCCCTACGGGCGAGCGGTATGTGGAGCTGTGCCCACCCGCTCCGAGGACCACGGCCGGTACGGTCGAGGTGTGGGAGTTCTTCTGGTACGGGGACCCGCACTCGTACGCCATCGAGCCTTCCGTGCGCCGCTGGGCGGGGCGGCAGAGCGGGGTGACCTTCGTCCGCGTCCCGGCTCCCTTCGGCGGTCCGTGGGACGCGCACGCGCGGCTGCACTTCGCGCTGGAGGCGCTGGGGCATGCCGACACGGAGACGATGCGGGCGGTCCACGAGGCCGTCCAGCGCGAGGGGAGGCGCCTGGCCGAGCCGGACGAGCAGGCGGACTTCGTCGCCCGGCTGGGTGTCGACCGCACACGCTATCTGGCGGTCCTCGACTCCTTCGGGCTGAAGGGGCAGTTGGCCGCCGCGAAGGCGCAGGTGCGGAGGGCGGGCGTCCAGAGCGTCCCCGCCTTCCTCGTCAACGGCACCTACCGGACCGATCTCAGAACGGCGGGCAGCCCTGGGGAGCTGGTACGGGTGGTCGACGGGCTGGTGGCCATGGTGCGGGCCCGGTAGGCGCGCGCCCTGCCTGCCGCCACCGGGGCTCGGGAAGAGGGCCCGCCGTCCCCGGGAAGCCGGAAGCCGGCCGGTGACACCGTGCTCCCGCGTCGTTGCGGGGGTGTCACCGGCCGGCCCGGTCACGCGGTCACGCGGGGAGTTCACGCGTCTGGTGCACGCGAGGGTTCCCAGGCGTGCGGGCGTCACATGGGGTCGATTCCCCCACTGCCCATCTCGCTCGTCTGCCGGCTCTCCTCCTGCAGTCGACGCGCCTTCTCCTTCAGCCGGTCACGCTCGGCCGGGTCGCTGGCGCGCTCGGCGGCCTGCTCCAGCTGCTCCGCCTTCTGGCGCATCTGCCGGGCCCGGCCGCCGGTCTCGTCTGCAATGCTCATGATCACTCCTGGTTCTGGGGGGGGGAGCGGACGCCACCAGAGAATCAGCGTCGCGCGCAGCACGCATCCGGAACGGTCACACACCGTCATCACCGCAGGACACACCACTCGTCCGGCGTCGGGCGGGATGCCCGGCGGAGACGGGCGTGCTGTGCTGGCCGTGGGTGCGGGCCGCCACCGTGGCGGCGGCGGGGGACCGTGCCCCGTTTCGTGGAGGAGAGCCCATGGCGATTTTGATGCAGGTCGAGCTGCCGGGTGTGACGACGGACCAGTACGACGCCCTCCACGCCAAGCTCCGGGACCTGCCCGGCAACCCCTTCGAAGGGTGCCTGGCCCACATCTGCGTCCAGACGGGTGGGGGGTTGCAGATCACCGACCTGTGGGAGTCCGAGGAGGCCATGCGGAAGTTCATGTCGATCGTGACCCCGCTCGCGGCCGAGACCGACCTGCCCCAGGGCCCGGAGCCGAAGGTCTCGCGGGTGCACAACCACCAGGTGACGGCCGGGGCGTAGGGCTGCGGCGGCCCGTCGGGCCGTCCCGTCACAGCATGGCGAGGTGTGCCTCCACATACGGAACCGCCACCGACTCCGCCGGGTGGGCCGCGCCGAGCATCGGGTGGACGTTGACCTCGAACACCGCGCCGCCGTTCTCGACGGCGAGGTCGACGCCGCCGAAGCGCAGCCCCACGGCCTTGGTGGCGGCGACCGCCAGCTCGCACAGGTCGACGGGCAGGTCGTCCACCGGCATCGGGGTGCAGGCCGCGCCCTGGGCCTCGTTGCAGGGCGCGTCGGGACGGGCCTGGACGTGTTCGCACGCCTGCACCGCGCGTCCGTCGAGCACGGACACGCGGAACTGGTGGCGCTGCCCGGCGGCGTCGAAGTTGCGGGCGTCCCGCGAGATCAGCCAGTCCTGCCCGGTGTCGGCGAAGTGGGCCAGCGCCTGGAAGAGCTGCTCGTACGTGGTGATGTGCCGGACGTCGTCTCCGCAGGTGCCCAGGGCGGGCCGGGCCCAGACGTCCCGCCCCAGCCGGTCGAACGCCGCGGCGGCTGCGTCCACGCTCGGCCGCGTCAGGGTGACGGTCTCCATGTGCGGAATGCCGTGCAGGGCGAACCGGGCCGTCGTGAGGTTCTTGTCGGTGGCCGTCCGCCACGCGTCGGCGTCCGTCCCCAGGGAGACCGTTCCGTGGCGTGTCATCAGCCGCTGGAACGGCTCGAAGCGGCGGCGTTCGGGCGGCTGGACCTCGTAGACGAGCAGGATCGAGGGGGTGACCACCAGGTCCTCGGACGGCACTTCCAGGCGTACGGCGTGGTCCACCACCCGCGCCCGGCCGGATCCATCGGTCAGGAAGTGCCGCGCGTCGACCAGGACCGGTGGCCGTCCCGTCAGGAACTCGACCGCGGCGGCCAGGGCGGCGCGGCTGCCCTCCGTCGAACTGTGGTCGGTCATGAGAACGATCTCGCGGTCACTCATCCCGGCTTGGTCCCCTTGCCCCCCTCGCGCCCGGCCGGGACGCGGTGTGCGGCCGGTGCGAAGGATGAAGAACCTGCTGCGGTACGCGGACAGAAGTGCCCCCCGAATGTACGGAAGGGCTCGCCCGGGCCACAGTAGGCTTTCCGTCAACCTGGGAGCGGCCCGGCGCCCGCCCTCACCCCGCCCGGCCCGGGCCTGCCGGGCGGTCGGCGTTCGCTCCACCCCGTGTACGCCTCCGCCAGATAGGCGGAGCCGGCCGCGGAGCCGACCACCGCGGCCAGTTCGCCGAGCTGGCGGCGTACGTCGAAGTCGGTGGCGCCGGGGGTGCGGTGCAGCATCGTCGTCATCCAGTACGAGAAGTGCTGGGCGCGCCAGACGCGGTGCAGGGCGCGCGGCCCATAGGCGTCGAGGGCGGCGCGGTCGTGCTTGGTCAGCGCCGTCTCCACGGCCTCGGCGAGCAGCCGCACGTCGGCCAGCGCCAGGTTGAGGCCCTTGGCGCCGGTGGGCGGGACGGTGTGGGCGGCGTCGCCGGCCAGCAGCATGTTGCCGTAGCGCATGGGCTCGCACACGAAGCTGCGGAAGCGCAGGACCGAGCGGTCGGTGACCGGGCCTTCCTTGAGGGTGAAGCCGTCCGCGCCGCGCACCCGTTCCTGGAGTTCGGCCCAGATCCGGTCGTCCGTCCAGGCCGCCGGGTCCTCGTCGGGGTCGCACTGGAAGTACATGCGCTGCACGGACTCCGTACGCCGGCTGATGAGGGCGAAACCGCGTTCGGAGTGGGTGTAGACGAGTTCGGGGGCGCTGGGCGGGGCGTCGACGAGGATGCCGAACCAGGCGTAGGGGTATTCGCGGAAGAAGTGGGTGCGCTCCGCCTCGGGTACCGCGGTGCGGCACACCCCGCGCGAGCCGTCGGCGCCGACCAGGACGTCGCAGCGGATCTCCCGCGCCACCCCGTCGGCGTCGGTGAACAGGATGCCCGGGTGTTCGGAGGTGAGGTCGACGACCTCGGTGCCCCGGACGCCGAAGCGTACGTCTCCCCCGTCGCGTTCACGGGCGTCGGCGAGGTCGGTGAACACATCGGTCTGCGGGTAGAGCCATACGCTCTCCCCCACCAGGGCCTGGAAGTCGACGCGGTGGTTTTCGCCACCGAAGCGCAGCTCGATGCCGTCGTGCGGGCTGCCCTCGCGGCGCACCCGGTCGGACACCCCGGAGTCGGTCAGCAGCCGGACGTTGTCGGCCTCCAGGATGCCCGCGCGGCTGGTGCCCTCGATCTCGGCGCGGGTGCGGTGGTCGACCACCACCGAGTCGATCCCGGCGCGGGCGAGCAGGTGCGCGAGCATGAGTCCGGCCGGGCCCGCGCCGACTATGCCGACCGCGGTCCGGGTGAGGGTTTCCGCCATGACCCGTCCTTTCGTGTCGATGGGGGTGGGAAGGGGTGCCGTCGGCCGAAAAGGCGATCCGGTTGCCGGGAGGTCGGGGCCGTCCCCGTCCGCCGTCCCGCCCGGACGGCAGCGCGCCTCTCAGCCCTTGGCCAGGATGGCGTCGACCGTCTCCTCCAGTGTCTGGTCGGAGCTGTCGAACCACCGTCCCTCACCGGCGAGTTCAACGCGGAGCGCCGCGTCCAGGAACGACCAGTCGTCCGCCAGCACCTTGTCCCGCTCGGCGACCCGGCGGGAGACGACCTCGGCCGCCGGAGCCAGGACGGTCAGCCGCACCGGAAGACCCTTCAACTGCTCCAGGTAGAAGTCCAGATGGGCTCGCCGGACCACCACGTCGTCGATCACCGGAACGACACCCGCGGCATGGAGACTGCGCGCCAGCGCCGACGCGTTACGGGCCCTCAGCAGCAGTTGGCGGTCCGCCTCCGGGTCCGTCCGAGGCGAGGGCGGGCGCCCGCCCGCGACGATGAGGTCCTGGAGACGGTCGCCCTCGATGTGCGCGCCCAGGGGGAAGCGGCGGGCGAGCGCCGCCGACACCGAACTCTTCCCGGACCCCGGGATGCCGATGACGAGAAACACGTCGGAGGCGGGTTCCCTGTCGACGGTTCGGTCCTGGAAGAAGGTTTCCGGCATGCTCTCTCCGCTCGTCCGCCGCGATGTCCGGCCTACGGCCCGTACGACCGTCCGCATGGTACGCAGGCCGCCGGTCGACACACGGAGAATTTCTCCCGGGGCGGGCCTTGGTAGATGCTGACCGGTCAACCAGGCCCGTACGTGGCCGGTTTGGCGCGTGCCAACACGTACCCGCGATGGGCCAGCGCGCCCAGGGCAGCCCCCAGCAGCGGTGCCGTGAGGTAGGCCCACAGGGCGGTGGTGGTGCCCGAGACGGCCGCGGGGCCGAGCTGGCGGGCCGGGTTGGCCGACCCGCCGCTCACCGGACCGAGCAGCGCGATGATCAGGCCGACCACCAGCCCCACGGCGTACGGCATGGGCCGGGCGAGCCCGGGGTGGGCGACGAAGAAGCCGATCAGCAGGGCCACCGCCGTGAAGCTCGCCGCCTCCAGGACGAAGACGGCCAGGGAGGAGCGCCCGGGGGCCGGGCGGGCCAGTCCGTCGCTGAGAGCGGCGGACTGGAGCACCGGCCCCCACACCAGCCGGGCCAGCGCGGTCCCGGCCAGCCCACCGGCCAACTGCCCCACGGTGTACGGAAACACCGCGCGCGCCGGGAACGCGCGCATCAGCCACAAGGTCACACTCACGGCCGGGTTGAGGTGCGCGCCCGAGCGGCGGCCCGGCGGGCTCATGATCAGCCCCACCAGCAGCACCGCGACCAGGGCCCCGACCACGCCCAGCGCGAGACGCAGATCAGCGATGAAGACCGGCGAGCCGGGATCGAGCAGCCACCGCACCGTCGTGACCACCACGAACATCATGACCGCGGTGAGTGCGCACTCCACCGCGGCGCCCCGCCACGGCTCGCTTCCCGGTTCGTACCGCGGCGGCCCGCCCGCCACCACGGCCGGGGCCTCCCCCGCC
>NZ_JBJHPC010000256.1:0-9980 GCF_045257485.1 Streptomyces sp. YS-3
GGGGAGGGGAGCGCGCGCTGTGCGTACAAGTTGGTCCAGACCAATCCGGTTGTCAAGACCTCTGGCGCCCCTCGTGGCATCACAGAAACGAGAAGACTGTTCACGCGCAGCTATCTCGTGGATACAGTGCTGCTTCAGGGGGGTAGTGCGGTGATCACGTACGGCTGAGGGGGCCCACCACGGGCCGAGGGAACGGGGACTTGATGTGCCAACCGCGATAGCCGTCACCAGCCCGGACCTGGTGCTGCCCGCGGCGGATCCGCTCACGCCGCCGCCCGCGGTCCTCTCGTCCCCCGACATCCAGCCCCTCGACGACGCGCTCGCCCACGCGCACCGCCTGCTCGACCTGCACGGGCATCTGGTCGTGCTCTACCCGCGGTCGCTCGCGGCCGCCCACGAGCGGCGGCTGCACACCGTCCGCTCGATCCTGGAGAGCGACCGGATCGCGCTGGTCGGATCGCCGCTGCCGCCGCTCGGCCTGGCCGTGCTCGCGCGCCAGCTGTGCCAGCTGTCGGTGTGCGACTTCAGCCCCGGCGTGCTCGCCTCCGCGGCCCGCCTCCTCGCGCACTATGTGCACGCGGGCGCGGTGCTGAACTCCGTCACCCGCCTCGACCGCGTCCCGGTCGGCCTCAAGACCCACGCCAAGTCCTGGCTCCCCGGCAGCCAGTTCGCGGTCGTCGCCCACCCGGAGCCGCAGCTCGTCAGGATCGGCGCGGGCGAGCTGGAGGGCCCCGACTACGCCTGCCGGCTGCTGGTGGCCGGGGCCGCGGCCCCCTCCGAGTGGGTCACCGCACATCTCGCCGCCTCCTGGCAGGTCGCCTCCGTGCTCGAAGCCCCGCTACCGGGGTACTCGCCCGAGTGGTGGGGTACGTCCAAGCTCACCGAGTTCGCCGCGTACCTCTCCGATCTGTCCGTGCTCTACCAGCTCGTGGCATCCGTACGACGGGAGTCGTGCCGGTGGTGCGGCATGGAACTGATCGGCGACCGCTGCGGGTTCTGCGCCTCCCCCGTCCCCGCCCCCGAGCACCGGCTGCCCGCGGGAGGCACGTACCACTAGCCGCCGCGCAGCCCGCCCGGTGGCCCGTCCGCCCAGTCCCACGTCATCGAACGAGGTCGTACGGTCAATGAACTCCCGTCAGCGCCGCGGCGTCATCCTTCTGCTGGTCTCGGTCCTGTGTGCCGCCGGGGCCTTCGCCGGGGTCCTCTCGGTGATCCACGACGCCGACTCCAAGGTCGGCCCCGAGGTGACGGCGTACCGGGTGAAGCAGAACATCGCGGCCAACACGGCCTTGAGCGCCGATCAGTTCAGCCGGACGACCATGCCGAAGCGGTGGCTGTCCCGCAACGCCGTCACCGACCTCTCCGCGATCCGCGGCAAGGTCGCCGTCTCCGCGCTGCGGTCCGGCTCACTGCTCCAGTCCGACATGATCGCCGAGCGGCCCGCACTGCGCCCCGGCGAGCAGGAGATCGCCATCATGATCGACGCGTCCACCGGCGTCGCGGGCAAGATCCAGCGCGGCTCCTCCGTCAACATCTTCGCCACCTTCGCCGCCGCCAAGCAGGGCGACACCCCCCAGTCGAAGATCATCGTCTCCGGCGCCCGGGTCCTCGACGTCGGCAGACTCACCCCCCTCGACCCGGGCCGCGACGACCGCAACAAGACCACCGAGGCGGTCCCGATCACCTTCGCGCTGGGCACCCTCGACGCCCAGCGCGTCGCGTACGCGGAGTCCTTCGCCCAGCACGTGCGGCTCGCGCTCGTCGCGCCCGGCGGCGACTCCACGGTGCCGCCCGGCGACCGTACGTACCGCCTCGAAAAGGACCAGTGAGGTTCGGATGACCACCAGGATCCTCCCGGCCGTCCAGGACGCCGACGCCGCCCGGTCCGTCACCACCCTGCTCAGCCAGCTGCCCGACGCCGAACCCGCCGCGCCCGTCGCGGACTCCACCCAGCTCCTGGACACCCTGGCCCGGCTCGCCGGGGACTCCCTGGACGAGCTGCCCGAGGTCGTGCTCGTCCACGAGCGCATCGGGCCGGTGCCCGCCCTGGACCTGGTGCGCGAGGTGGCGCTGCGCTTCCCCGCCGTCGGCGTCGTCCTGATCACCTCGGACGCGGGACCGGGCCTGTTCGCCGCCGCCATGGACTCCGGGGCGCGCGGCCTGGTCACCCTGCCGCTGCACTACGAGGAGCTGGTCAGCCGGGTCCAGGCCGCCGCCCAGTGGTCGGTCGGTGTCCGCCGCCACCTCGGCGGCGGGGGCGAGGCCTCCAGCGGCCCCGGCGGCACGCTCGTCACGGTCACCGGCGCCAAGGGCGGCGTCGGCGCCACCGTCACCGCGATCCACCTCGCCCTCGCGGCCCGCGCGTCGGGCCGCACCACCGCCCTGGTCGACATGGACCTCCAGGCCGGTGACGTGGCCTCCTACCTCGACGTCCAGTTCCGCCGCTCCGTCGCCGACCTCGCCGCCATCACCGACATCTCGCCCCGGGTCCTCCAGGACGCCCTGTTCAGCCACTCCACCGGCGTCGGCCTGCTGCTCGCCCCGGGCGACGGCGAACGCGCCGAGGAGGTCACCGACCGCGCCGCCCGCCAGATCCTCTCCGCCCTGCGCCACCGCTACGAGGTGGTGATCGCCGACTGCGGCACCCAGATGAACGCCGCCAACGCCGCCGCCGTGGAGATGGCCGACACCGCCTTGCTGATCACCACCCCGGACGTGGTGTCGGTCCGGGCCGCCAAGCGGATCGTCCGGATGTGGGACCGCCTCCAGATCCGCAAGGCCGAGGAGACCACCACCGTGGTCAACCGGCACACCCGCGCCACCGAGATCCAGCCCCCGCTGGTCCAGAAGGTCACCGGCACCCGCGCCACCCGCACCTCGGTCCCGGCGGCCTTCAAGGAGCTCCAGGCCGTCGTCGACGCGGGCCGGCTGCACGACCTGGACGCCAAGTCCACGGTCAAGCAGGCCCTGTGGACGCTCGCGGGCGAACTGGGCCTGGTCAAGGGCGTCGGCCCCGCGCCGGAGAAGAGCGGCCGGGGCACCCTCGTCCTGCGGCGCCGGGGGCACGGATGAGGGGCATACGGACAGCGGCCGACCGGGACCGGGGCCAGATCGTGGTCGAGTTCACCGGCATGGTCCCCATCATCCTGGTGACCCTCGCCGCGATCTGGCAACTGGTCCTGACCGGATACGCGTTCACGGTCGCCGGGCACGCGGCGGACGAGGGCGCCCGGGCGGGCGCGGCCCGGGACGGCGGCGCGGCGGCGTGCGCGGCGGCCGTACGGGCGGCGGCGCCGGACGGCTGGGAGGTGTCCGCGCAGGAGTGCGGCGGCGGCGGGAAGGACGTCTTCACGGCCACCGTCGGCGTACGGGTGCCGGTGCTCTTCCCCGGCGCGTTCACCGTCCCCCTCACCACCGTGCACGGGCACGCCGGGGCGGCCCGCGAGGACGAGCCGTGAGGCGCCCCGGGAGCGGGACCCGGCGGCTCGCCGGAGCCCGAGTCCCAGTCCGAGTCAGGGGGCGGGGCCGGGACCATGGCTCGGCCGCCGTCGAGTACCTGGGCTTCCTGCCCCTGCTGCTGCTCGTCGCACTCGCGGGCGTCCAGCTGGGGCTCGCCGCGTACGCCGCCCAGCAGGCGGGCACGGCCGCCCGCGCCGCCGCCCGTACCGCCGCCCAGCGGGAGCGGGCGGACGGGGCCGAACAGGCGGGCCGGGCGGCGGTCAGCGCCTGGGTGGCCCAGCGCAGCACCATCGGGGGGACCGGCGGCTGCCCCGGGGACGCGGTGACCGTCACCGTCACCGTGACCATCCCCTCCGTCTTCCCCGGCGTCGACGCCTTCGGCCCGGTCCACAGAAGCGCCACCATGCCCTGCGACGAGAGCAACTGACCGAGGAGGCACGCCCCATGAGCCTGCGGGCCCGTATCACCGCCCCCGAGGAGAACCGGGGCGGCGAGGGAGACGCGCACCTCGTCGCCGCCTACCGGGGCAAGCTCCTGGAGGAGATCGACCTCGCCGAGATGTCCTCGCTCGCCGCCGCCGAGCGCCGGGCGCGGCTGGAACGCGTCCTCGGCCACATCCTCAGCCGCGAGGGCCCGGTCCTGTCCACCGGCGAGCGCGCCCAGCTGATCCGCCGGGTCGTCGACGAGGCGCTGGGCCTGGGCGTCCTGGAACCGCTCCTGGAGGACGCGTCCGTCACCGAGATCATGGTCAACGGCCCCGACCAGATCTATGTGGAGCGCGCCGGGCGGGTCGAGCGGCTGCCGATGCGGTTCGCCTCGCACGAGCAGCTGATGCAGACGATCGAGCGGATCGTGTCGACGGTCAACCGCCGCGTCGACGAGTCCAACCCGATGGTCGACGCCCGGCTGCCGTCCGGCGAGCGCGTCAACGTGATCATCCCGCCGCTCTCGCTGACCGGCGCCACCCTCACCATCCGCCGCTTCCCGCGCTCCTTCACGCTCTCCGAACTGATCGCCTTCGGCTCGCTCGACCAGTCGATGCTGATGCTGCTCGCCGGACTGATCCAGGCGAAGTTCAACGTGATCGTCTCCGGCGCCACCGGCACCGGCAAGACGACCCTGCTCAACGCGCTGTCCGGGCTCATCCCCGAACACGAGCGGATCATCACCATCGAGGACTCCGCCGAACTCCAGCTCCAGCAGGCCCATGTGATCCGACTGGAGGCCCGGCCCGCCAACGTCGAGGGCAAGGGCCATGTCTCCATCCGCGACCTGGTCCGCAACTCGCTGCGGATGCGGCCCGACCGGATCGTCGTCGGCGAGGTCCGCGGCGGCGAGTCCCTCGACATGCTCCAGGCGATGTCCACCGGCCACGACGGCTCGCTGGCCACCGTCCACGCCAACAGCGCCGAGGACGCCCTGATGCGCCTGCAGACGCTGGCCTCCATGTCCGAGATCAAGATCCCGTTCGAGGCGCTGCACGACCAGATCAACTCGGCCGTCGACGTCCTGGTCCAGCTCACCCGGCACGCCGACGGCTCCCGCCGGGTCACCGAGATCGCCCTGCTCGACAGCCACGGCCGCGACCCGTACCGGCTCGCCACCGTCGCCCGCTTCGACCCCCGCCCGATGGCCGCCGACGGGCGCGTCCACGGCGAGTTCCGCCACTTCCCGCTCCCGCGCCGCGTCGCCGAACGCCTCTATCTGGCGGGCCAGCCCGTCCCGCAGGCGTTCGGCATCGCCTCCTTCGACGAACAGCTCGCCACCCGAGAGGCCAGGTAGCACCGCCCATGTCCGCACTCACCCAGCTGACGACCGGGGTCACCCTGCTCGCCTGCGCGGCGGCGGTCGCCGGTGTGCACGTGTACGCCGGTGGCCGCGCCCAGCGCCGGGCCCTGGTCGAACGGCTCTCCACCGCCGGCGGCCCGGAGTCCGCCGGGCGCCGGCGGCCCTTCGCCGGGGTGGACCGCCGGCTGCGCCGCACCTCCGTCGGCCGGCGCATCGCGCGCAAGCTCGCGGTGACCGGCCTCGACCTCAGCCCCGGCGAGTTCGCCGTCTACGTCATCGCCGGCGTCGTCGGACTGTGGGTGGTGGCGGCCTCGGTGCTCGCCTCGTTCTTCGGCCCGCTCGCCGCGCTCGCCGGGCTGTGGGCCGCCAACACCTTCCTGAACTGGCAGCGCACCCGGCGCACCGAGGCCTTCATCAACCAGCTCCCCGAGATCTCCCGGGTGATCGCCAACGCCACCCAGGCCGGGCTCGCCCTGCGCACCGCGATCGCCATGGCGGCGGACGAGCTGGAGGCCCCGGCGGGCGACGAGCTGAAGACGGTCGCCGACCAGCTCGCCGTCGGCCGCACCCTCGACGACGCGCTCGACGAGCTGGCCAAGCGGCTGCCCTCGCGCGAACTGGTCGTCCTCGTATCGACGTTGATCCTCTCCAACCGGGCGGGCGGCGCCGTCGTCCACTCGCTGCGCAACCTCACCACCACCCTGGAGGAGCGCAAGGAGACCCGCCGCGAGGTGCGCACCCAGCTGTCCCAGGTGAACACCACGGCCTACGCGGTCCCGGCGATCGGGGTCGGCGCGATGCTGCTCGTCAACCAGATCGCGCCGGGCTCGCTCGCCAAGATGACCGGCTCGTTCCTGGGCCAGGCCGCGGTCGTCGTGGCGCTCGCGCTCTACGCGCTGGGCTTCGTCGCGATCCGCCGCATCTCGAAGATCGACGTCTGAAGGGGGCGGGCATGGAACTGATCCTGGGGCTCATCGTCGGACTCGGCGTCCTGGGCGCCTTCGAGGGCGTACGGATGTACCGCGCCGAAGCCCGGCTCCCCGGCGACCTGGCCCTCGCCCTGGAGGTCGGCGCCACCCGCACCACCCGCACCGGCGGCGCCATCGACCGCCTCGGCATCCGCTGGGCCCCGCTGGTCCTGCGGCTGATGGGACCCAGGCGCGTGAGCGAGAAGCGGCGCCGGATCGACATGGCGGGCAACCCGGGCGGTCTGACCATCGACCGGTACGCGGCGCGGCGCGCGGTGTACGGGGCGCTCGGCGCGGTCGGCGCGGTGGTGATGGTCTCGGGCGGCAACTACCTGCTGGCCCTGCTGATGGTCGCGTTCGCGTACTACTGGGTCGAGGTCGGCATCTGGGCGGCCGTGCGCCGCCGCCGCGACGACATCGAGCGCACCCTGCCGGACTTCCTCGACGTGCTCGCCGTCGTGGTCTCCGCCGGACTGGGCTTCCGCCAGGCGCTGGAGCGGGTCGCGGAGAAGTACGAGGGCCCGTGGGCGGACGAGGTGCGGATAGCGCTGCGCCAGATGGACATGGGCGTCAGCCGCCGCCAGGCCTTCGACGACCTGCGCCGGCGCAACGACTCCGAGCAGGTGGCCATGTTCGTCACCGCGCTCCAGCAGGGCGAGGAGCTGGGCGCGCCCATCGTGGAGACGCTGATCGCGATCGCCACCGACATGCGCCGCACCGACGCCCAGAACGCCCGCCGCAAGGCCGCCAAGGCGGTGCCCAAGGCGACGCTGATGGTCACCACGTTCATGGTGCCCGCCACCATGATCCTGATGGCCTCCGCGATGCTGCTCGGCTCCGAGGCCGACATCGGCTCGCTCACGGGGAAGTGAGGGGGTCCTGATGCGGAAGCCGCCCCGGGCGCAGGCGCAGTCGTCGTTACGGTCGAGGTCACACTCGCCGGTGCCGGTGCCGGTGTCGCCCCGGGGGCCGGTGAAGGGCGGGCAGCCACCCGAGGCCGGGCCGCCCGAGCCCGAGGTCTCCCTCCAGCTCAACGCCCTCCAGGCGCTGTGCCGCCAGGTCTTCCTGTTCCGGCTCGCGATGATAGGGCTCGGCACGCCCTTCGCCCTGGCCAACTCGGCGCGCGGGGTGGCGACCTGGCTGGTGTCGGGGGCCGTCCTGATCACCTTCATGGGCTCGTACGCGCTCTACCGCGACTGGGAGCGCTTCGGGCCGCTCCTGCTGCGCCACCCGTGGCTGCTCGGCGTGGACACCGCGTTCGGCGCGCTGCTGGTCTTCACCGCGACCCCCGACTCCCCGCTCGGCTACGTGGTCGTCTGCACCCCGCTGCTCGCCGGTCTGGTGTACGGGTGGCGGGGCGCGGGCGTCTTCGCCGGGCTCCAGTGCGTGGTCCTGGCGCTGGCGTACATGGCCCAGCACCGCCACCACCAGCCGCTCGCCCCCGCCCTGCTGCTGCCCGGCTTCTGTGTGCTGGCGGGCGCGGCCGGGGTGGCGGTCCGGGGTCTGCTGCTGCGGTTCGGGATGGCCTCGCGGGCGCTCACCGAGGCGCGGGCGAGGCTGGCGGTGGAGGAGGAACGCGCGCGCCTCGCCCGCGAGCTGCACGACTCCGTCGCCAAGACCCTGCACGGGGTGGCGCTCGCCGCCGAGGGCCTGGCGGCCTCCGCCGACCGCACCGACCCCGTGACGGTCCGCCGGGGCGCGACGCTGGTGGCGCGTTCGGCCCGTCGCGCCGCAGCAGAGTCCCGCGAGCTCCTCGCCGACCTGCGCCGCGAACCCGGCCCGGACGGGGGAGTGGACGTATTGGCGGAACTCGCGGCGCGCGTACGGGACTTCGCGGAACGCGCCAAGGAGGTCGGCGTGAGCTACCGCGCCCTCTCCCTCGACGGGCCCGCGACCCGGGTCCCGTACCCCGTCGCCCGTCAGCTCCTGACGATCGCCTCGGAGGCCCTGGAGAACGCCCACCGCCACGCGGGCCCGGCGCGCGTGGACGTCTCGGCGGGCGTGGTCGGTGACGTGCTGCGCATCAGCGTGTACGACGACGGGCGCGGCCTGCCCCCCGGCACCACCCTCGACGGGCTGCGCAGGGCGGGCCACTTCGGGCTGGTGGGCATGGTCGAGCGAGCGGCGGACCTCGGCGCGCGCATCCGGATCGGCCGGGGCCGGGCGGCGCGCGGCACCGAGGTCCGCCTCGACCTGCCGCTGGCCGCGCTGGAGAGGAGCGCGGTGTGACCCGGGTGGTGGTGGCGGACGACAACCCGGTCGTACGGGCCGGGCTCACCGCGCTGCTGGAGAGCCACGGAGGGATCGCGGTGGTGGGCGAGGCGGCGGACGGCGGCGAGGCGTACGAGGCGGCACTGCTGCACCGGCCGGACGTGGTCCTGCTCGATGTGCGGATGCCGGGCGTGGACGGCCTCACGGCCCTGCCCCGTCTGGTGCGGGTGGCGCCGGTGATGATGCTGACGTACAGCGCCGAGGCGGAGACCGTACGCGAGGCGCTGCGGCTGGGCGCGCGCGGTTATCTGGTGCACGGTGAGTTCACGGTGGAGCAACTGGTCGACGCGGTACGGGACATCGCGCGCGGCGGAGTGTCCCCCGTCACCTCGCCGGGTGTCATGGCCCGGTCGATTTCATTAAATCCGAACGAAGAGGCTTCGCGGATGCAACCGGATGTGGGACAGTCGTCAGCGGGACACCGGAGCCGAACTCCGCTCCGGCGCCCGGAACTTGGGGCACACCGGCTGAGCAGGAGGGAGGTGGAGGTGATGGAGCTGATCGCGGCGGGCATGAGCAATCAGCAGATCGCCGCCGCCTGCTTCATCAGCGAGAAGACGGTGAAGAACCACATCAACCGCATCTTCGCGAAGCTACACAGCAACAGCCGCACCCAGGCGGTGGCGACCTGGCTGGGCACGCGGGCGGGGCGGGGGGTGCCGGSATGAGGCGCGCGAGCCCCGCCTTCGCCGCCCGCCGCCGGAATTGGGCCCAGGGGCCCTGTGCCGGAACCGGAGGGCCCGGGTACGGTGCGGCTGTCGAGCGCGGCACCGCCGTAGACCCCGGAGGGGACCACCATGAACGACAAGCTCCTCAAGCCCGCGACCGCCGCCAGGATCCGGGTCCACGGCTGGCTGAACACCACGGCGACGGCGCTGCGGCGGCGGGGGGACCGGGGGCAGGGCGCGGTCGAGTACATGGGGATCATCATCGTGGTGGTGGCGATCATTCTGGTGCTTACGCAGACGAATTTCGGCACGGCCATCGCCCAGAAGATCACCGCCGCGATCAACAAGATCAACCCCTGACGTCCCGTCGCCCCCGGGGCGACCGAGGGCAGGCCTTCCCGGTCTACATCACGGCGGTGGCGGGCCTGCTCTTCCTCGCGTTCGCGTACTTCGCGGTGGGCCAGGCGGCGGCCAAGCGCAACGAGGCCGAGACGGCCGCCGACGCGGCGGCGCTGGCGGCGGCGCAGGACTACCGTGACCGGCTCCACGACAAGCTCCTCACCGGGTTCGACCCGGTGCTCTGGAAGGACGTCCTGGACGGCCTGCGCGGCGGCAACGCCTACGCGTCCTGCGGAGCCGCCGAGGCCCTGGCCGCGAGCAACGGCGCTTCGGTGAAGACGTGCGTGCCGGGCGACTGGCCCGGTTACACCGTGTCCGTACGGACCACCACCACGGCCGGGAAGTCGGTCGTCGCCGCCACGGAGACCAGCAGGGGCACGGCGGAGGCCACCGCCGTGATCGAGCCCCGCTGCGGAATCGAGGGGAG
>NZ_JBJHPC010000257.1:0-9977 GCF_045257485.1 Streptomyces sp. YS-3
CCGCAGCACCCACCGCCCCGTCTACGACACCCAAATGACCGACCAACTCGACCACGCCATCGAACAACACGGCAAAGGCGACCTCACCACCCTCCTCACCGGCAACGACACCTGGACCGTCACCCCCTGACACCACCAGAACCAGCACCATCAACCGGACCCCCATGGAAAACCGGGGGCCCGGTTCGTTAATGTCCTCTCGTCCGGGCAAGTGGGGGGAGGGCATATGACCGCACGGTTATGAGTACGTCCGCGATCTCGTCCGCGAACTCGTTCGCGATCTCGCGCGAGTTCGCCCGGCTTCCGGTCCCGCCCGCCGCGGCGCCGGGCCGCTCCTCTTCCGCGGCCGACGCTGTCCGGACCCGCCCGACGGCCCGCCGTACCGGCGGCGCCCACGGCTGTCCTCCCACGTCGAGAGCGCGCCAGGGAACGACACCCCTGTCGACGCCCCTCTTCCCCTGCGCCCACAGTGGTCGGCACAGAAGTACGCCGGCTCACCAGCGCACGGGCACAGACACGCACCCCCGACCCGTCCTTACGGAGCAGCTCCATGCCCCAGCAGCAATGCCCCTTCGCCATCGACGCCTCCGGGACCGACGTCCACGGCGAGATCGCCCGTATCCGCGAGCACGGCCCGGTCGCCCGGATCGAGCTGCCGGGCGGCGTGGCCGCCTGGTCGGTCACCGGTGCCGAGGCCGCCAAGAGCCTGATGACCGACCCGCGCGTCTCCAAGGACGCCGAACGCCACTGGCCCGCGTGGATCAACGGTGACATCCCCCGGACCTGGCCGCTGGCCCTGTGGATATCCGTCCGCAGCATGATCACCGCATACGGGGAGGAGCACAGCCGGCTGCGGAAGCTGACGTCCCGGGCGTTCACCGCCCGTCAGACGGCGGCCCTGCGCCCGACGATCGAGCACATCGTCTCCGACCTCCTCGACAAGCTGGCCGACACCCCGCAGGGCCGGCCGGTCGACCTGCGCAGGGCGTTCGCGAGCCCGCTGCCCGTCCAGGTGATCTGCGAGCTCTTCGGGGTCCCGGAGAGCTCGCGCGACCGGCTCTGCCGCCTCATCGACATCACCTTCCTTACGGAGGTGACCCCCGAGGAGGCCGAGGCGACCGGGCGCGAACTCTACGTGGCGCTCAACGAGTTCATCGCCTTCAAGCGCGCCAACCCCGGTGACGACATGACCAGCGGTCTGATCGCCACCCGCGACGAGGACGACGGGAGCGGTCTCACCGAGGTCGAGCTCGTGGACACCCTGCTGCTGATGATCTCGGCCGGGTTCGAGACCGTGGTCAACCTGATCGACCAGGCCGCGTGCGCCCTGCTCACCCACCCCGAGGAGCTGGCCCGCGTCCGGAGCGGCGAAGTCACCTGGGAGGACGTGATCGAGGAAACCCTGCGCTGGGAGCCGCCGGCCGCCCATGTGCCGCTGCGGTACGCCGTGGAGGACATCGAGATCGGTGGTGTGCTCATCCCCCGGGGCGAACCGATCCTGATCGCGCTCGCCGGGCCCGGCCGCGACCCCGAGGTGCACGGCGAGAGCGTCGACCGCTTCGACCCGTCGCGTCCGCTGCGCCGTGAGCACCTGGCCTTCGGGCACGGCGTCCACTACTGCCTGGGGGCGCCGCTGGCCCGTATGGAGGCCACCGTGGCCCTGTCGGCCCTCTTCGAGCGTTTCCCCGACGTGGCCCTCGCGACGCCCGTCGAAGGGCTCGCCCAGCTCCCGTCGTTCATCTCCAACGGGCACCGGGAGGTGCCGCTCCTGCTGAACAACTGCTAGGGGCAAGGAAGAAGGGGCCCTGCCGACCGGTCGCGGCGGGGCCCCTTCCCGTACGGGAGGCGGCGCCGCCGGGTCAGGCGAAGGCGGGCGCGTGGTCGCGGGCCCACGCGGCGTACGAGCGCGCCGGGCGGCCGGTCAGCTCCCGGACGTCCGGGGAGACAGCGGCCTTCGCCCCGGCCCGCTGGCGCTCGGCGCTGTGCAGCAGCGCCTCGGCCACCGGCTCCGGGTAGCGCGCCAGGAGCGCGGCACGGGCCCGTTCGGGGCCCAGTTCCTCGAACCGGAGCGGCCTGCCCAGGGCGTCGGCGAGGAGCGCGGTCTGCTCGGCGGCGGTGACGGCCGCGGGGCCGCTGAGCGCGTAGGCGCGGCCCTCGTGGACGCCCGGCTCGGTGAGCGCCCTCACCGCCACCTCCGCGATGTCGCGCGGGTCCACCGTCGCGTTGGGCGCGTCCCCGTACAGCGCGCGCACCACGCCCTCCTCGCGTACCGACCGCGCCCAGGACAGGGTGTTGGTCATGAAGGCGCGGGGCCGCAGCAGGGTCCAGGCGAGCCCGGACTCCCGTACGGCCGTCTCGTTCTCGCGCTGGCGGCGGGTGATGAGGTCGTCGGCGGCCGGGTCGGTGACGGCCAGCGCGGAGAGCTTGACCAGATGGCGCACCCCGGCCGCGCGGGCGGCCTCCGCGAACCGTACGTCGTCGGGCTCCCCGATGCTGCCGGTGACCAGGAAGGCCGCCCGTACGCCCCGGAGGGCGCGGTCGAGGCTGTCGCGGTCGGCGTACTCGCCGCCGACCACCTCGACGGCCGGTCCGCCGGCCGTCACGCGCTCGGGCCGTCTGGCCAGGACGCGCACCGGGTGGGCGGGCGCGAGCAGTCGGGCGACCTCGCCCCCCACGGTCCCGGTCGCGCCGGTCACCAGAATCATCGTCGTCCCCTTCTCCCGCGGCTCACCCCGGCGGCCGGTCCTCGTCGCGCCCGTCAGCCGGCGCGCGGCGCCGACAGCGTGGCGAGGAAGACCAGGCTGTCCTCCTGGTGGCCGGTGACCTGCACACTGGTCATCCCGGGGCGCCGGGGCGCCGCGTCGGTGACCTGTATCCAGCAGGTGCTGTCGAACTCCGCGTACCGGTGGAACGCTATGTCACCCGCGACCGGCACATACGGCGCGGGTCCCAGGGCCGCGCTGGCCGCCTGGCGGGCCGCCTCCAGGAGGAGCATGCCGGGTACGTGGTCGTTGGGGCGCTGGAAGAGCGTGGGGTGCGTGGTGTCCACGCGCAGCCGCCAGACGCGCTCCTGCGGGCACGGCGACAGCACCACGTCGGCGGGGCGGCTGCGGCCCGCCAGGTCGGCGGGGACGGGCAGCGGGAGGTGCTCGGTGGCGCCGGGGGACGTACGGTCGCCGCGCAGGCGCCGGTAGACGCTCGGGCTCAGCACCCGGGCCTGGCCGGAACCGGTGGCCACCAGGCGTCCCAGGCGGCGCAGCACCCAGTGGACCTTGAGGCGCGAGAGCCTGCCGCCGCGCCATTCGAGGCGGGAGAACTCCAGTTCCACGTCGATGAGCGCCGACTGTCCGCCGACGTCCAACTGGCTGTCGTTGGCCGTGTATTCGAGGTCGGTCAGCATGAAGTGGTAGTCGAGGGGCACCTCGTAGCCCGCGTGCACTATCAGCATCGCGGACTGCCGCATCGTCTCGACGACGAGCAGCGGATCGTGCAGACCGCCCGCGACGGGTTCGAAGAACACGTGGTCGTGCGGCCAGTGGGCGGCGACCGAGAAGGTGTGTTCGTCGCGTCGGCGCCAGCCGTGCGGGAAGGCGTCAGCAGCCCTTGCCCGATGGACCAGTTCCGGCGAGACCGGGTGCGATTGCGTCATGGTGGTGGGCACGGCCCCGGTTATGGGTATGGCGCTGGTCAATACTGCTTCTGTTGGAGACATGGCTCCCCCCGAGACATGTACGAAGAAACATAGTCATGCGTACCACTGTTAAGATACAAACTAGACGGTTTTTTTCAAGTGCGGGGCGCGGACGGTCCCGAAGGTTCACAGCGTCGACATCGCGGCGCAACACGAGGAGGCAGCGTGGCGAAGCAGGACCGTGCGATCCGCACCAGGAGGGCGATCCTGGAGGCCGCGGCCATCGTCTTCGAGAAGCAGGGGTTCCAGGCCGCCACGATCACGGACATCCTGAAGATGGCCGGAGTCACCAAGGGCGCGCTGTACTTCCACTTCCAGTCGAAGGAAGCGCTCGCGCACGGGGTCCTGAACGAGCAGGGCTCCGGCCCCTCGCTGCCGCCGCAGCCCGTCAAGCTCCAGGAACTGATCGACTCCGGTTCGGTGCTCGCCCACCGCCTGCGCACCGACCACCTGGTCCGGGCCAGCATCAGGCTGACCCTCGACCAGCAGGCCACGGGGCTCGACCGCACCGGCCCGTTCCGGCACTGGAGCGAGGTGAACGTCGAGGTGCTGACGCTGGCTCAGCAGCGCGGCGAGCTGATGCCCAACGTGGTCATCTCCGACACCGCCGAGCTGTACGTGGGGGCCTTCGCCGGGCTCCAGATGATGTCGCAGACGCTCAGCGACTACCAGGACCTCTCGCACCGCCACGCGGTCCTGCAGCGCCATGTGATGTCGAGCATCGCGGTGCCTTCGGTGCTCGCGGCCCTGGACTTCTCCGAGGACCGCGGCGCGCGGCTCACCGCCGAGCTGGAGCCGGCGCACGACGCCGAGTGCGCGGCGGCGGCGGTCTGACCGACCCGGCCGCCGCCCCGCCCCGGCGCGGGGTCACTCGGAGGCCGTGGCACCGTCCTGGCGCGGGATGTCGAGGTTGGGCAGCGCCCCGCCGAAGCGGCGGTCGCGCTGGGCGTACTCCAGGCAGGCCCGCCACAGGTCCCGGCGGTCGAAGTCCGGCCACAGCACGTCCTGGAAGACCATCTCGGCGTAAGCGCTCTGCCAGAGAAGGTAGTTGGAGGTGCGCTGCTCGCCGCTGGGGCGCAGGAACAGGTCCACGTCCGGCATGTCGGGGTAGTACAGGTACTTGGCGAAGGTCTTCTCGCCGACCTTCGACGGGTCGAGCCGGCCCGCCTTCACATCCTCGGCCAGCGCCTTCGCCGCGTCGGCGATCTCGGCCCGGCCGCCGTAGTTCATGCAGAAGTACAGCGTGAGCCGGTCGTTGTCCTTGGTCTGCTCCTGGGCGACCTGGAGCTCCTTGGCCACCGAGCGCCACAGCTTGGGCATGCGGCCCACCCAGCGCACCCGGATGCCGAGCTCGTCGAGCTGGTCGCGGGTCTTGCGGATGAAGTCGCGGTTGAAGTTCATCAGGAAGCGCACCTCGTCGGGCGAGCGCTTCCAGTTCTCGGTGGAGAAGGCGTACAGCGAGATCGAGCCGACCCCCATCTCGATCGCGCCCTGGAGCACGTCGAGGACGCGCTCGGCGCCGACCTTGTGGCCCTCGGTGCGCGGCAGCCCGCGCTCCTTCGCCCAGCGCCCGTTGCCGTCCATGACGACCGCCACGTGCTTGGGCACCAGCTCGCCGGGGATCTTCGGCGGGCGCGCACCCGAGGGGTGCGGCTCGGGGGTCGTGTACTCGCGCCGGGACCGGCCGCCCAGGATTCCGCGTCGTGCCATGTGGCCTTCTTCTCCCTCAGTTCTTCTCTACGTACCGCAGTGAGCGCAGGCCGCGCTCCAGATGCCAGTGCAGATAGGCCGACACGAGACCGCTGCCCTCGCGCACGTGCCGGGGCTCGCTCGCGTCGGCCGTCGCCCAGTCCCCCGTCAGCAGCGCGCTCAGCAGCCCGACCGCCTCCGCAGAGGGTACGACGCTGCCCGGCACCCGGCAGTCGGCGCAGACCACACCGCCGCTCGCGATGGAGAAGAACCGGTTGGGGCCGTGGATGCCGCACCGCGCGCAGTCCTCGAAGCTCGGCGCGTAGCCGTTGACGGCGAGCGAGCGCAGCAGGAAGGCGTCGAGGACCAGATTGGGGGCGTGCTCGCCGCGCGCGAGGGTGCGCAGCGCGCCCACCAGCAGCAGGTACTGCTGCACGGCGGGCTCGCCCTCGTGGTCGGTGAACCGTTCCGCCGTCTCCAGCATCGCGGTACCGGCGGTGTACCGGCCGTAGTCGGCGACGATCGCGCCACCGTACGGAGCGATCGTCTCACTCTGGGTGCACAGGGGCAGGCCGCGGCCGACCAGCTCGCTGCCGCGCGCGAAGAACTGCACGTCCACATGGGAGAACGGCTCCAGGCGCGCGCCGAACTTGGACTTGGTGCGGCGCACTCCGCGGGCGACGGCGCGCACCCGCCCGTGCCCGCGGGTCAGAAGCGTGATGATCCGGTCGGCCTCACCGAGCTTCTGGGTCCGCAGCACGATGCCGTCGTCCCGGAACAGACTCATGGGGCCATTGTTCCACCGCGCGGGCGGGCTCCGTCAGGACGGGGTCCGGGCCGCCGCCAGGAGGCGGGCCACGTCGTCCGCGCACAGCTGGAGCGCGCCGCCGACCGTGGTGAGGACCTCGCGCTCGGCCGGCCGGTACGGCCCGTCGGCCAGCGCGATCCGGGCGCCCTGGAGCAGGATCGACTCGCGGCCGGCCGGGGCGAGGTGCGGGGCCAGCGGTTCCAGCGACTCATGGAGCTCGATGGCGAGGGCCGCGCCGCACGGGTCGGCCTCGGTGTCGGTGAGGAAGCGCCCGGTGTCGGCCGCCAGCGCCTCGATCAGGGTGAGCAGCTGCTCCTCGGTGCAGTCGTCGTACCCGGCGGCGCGGACCGTGGCGACGGCGGTGGAGGTGACCGTACGGGAGGCGGTGCCGCCCGCGGCGAGGACGGCGAGGGCGACGGTGTGCACGGCATCGCGCAGCATCGCCGAGAAGCGGGTGGTGGTGGGGTGGTCGAGGGCGTCCGTACCGAAGTGGGTCTCGCAGGCCGCGCACTCCACCACGGGCCCGGCGGCGCCGCGCGGCAGCAGCGGGACACCGAGGACGGCCAGGCGCCGACGGCCGGTGCGGCGGCGGAAGTTGCGGTCGCCCCCGCACTCCGGGCAGAAGAACTCCCCGTCGCCCACGGTGGTCCAGGCCGTCCGGACCGTCCACACGCGTTCGAGGATGCCCGCGGCGCGAGGGTTCGTCGCGTCGTGTCCCCGGCCTAGCACCACCGCACACCTCCGTAACGGACCGGCAACATTGCCGCGTTGACGTGATGTTAGCCACATCGGCGAGGCGGCGTCAGCACCCTGTGGAGAGGAGTGGCGCAAAGACGGCGCCCCACCGGCCGCCAGGGGCCGGTGGGGCGCCGTGCGGCACCGGAGGACGCCCGGAGTTACGGACGGGCCGAGCGGTTGACGGCCGAGATGACCGCCTTCAGCGAGGCGCGCGTGGTGTTGGCGTCGATGCCGATCCCCCACAGGACCTGCCCGTCGATGGCGCACTCGATGTACGAGGCGGCCTGCGCGGACGCGCCCTCGCTCATCGTGTGCTCCTGGTAGTCCAGCAGTCGCGCGTCCACGCCGACGGCGGCCAGCGCCTCGAAGAAGGCCGAGATCGGACCGTTGCCGGTACCGGTCAGGACCGTGTCCACGCCGTCCACGACCGCCTCGACGGTCAGTGTGTCCCGGCCGTCCTTGTCGGTGGTGGTCTGGCCGGAACGCAGCTGGATACGGCCCCACTGGTTGGCCGGATTCGGCAGGTACTCGTCCTGGAAGACCGACCAGATCTGGCCGGGCGTGACCTCGCCGCCCTCGGCGTCGGTCTTCGCCTGGATGATCCGGGAGAACTCGATCTGCATCCGGCGCGGCAGGTCCAGCTTGTGGTCGTTCTTCAGGACGTACGCGATGCCGCCCTTGCCCGACTGGGAGTTGACCCGGATGACCGCCTCGTAGGAGCGGCCGACGTCCTTCGGGTCGATCGGCAGGTACGGGACGGCCCACTCGATGTCGTCGACGGTGACGCCCCGGGCGGCGGCGTCCGCCTCCATCGCGTCGAAGCCCTTCTTGATGGCGTCCTGGTGGGAGCCGGAGAAGGCGGTGTAGACCAGGTCGCCCGCGTAGGGGTGGCGCGGGTGGACCTCCATCTGGTTGCAGTACTCCGAGGTCCGGCGGATCTCGTCGATCTGCGAGAAGTCGATCTGCGGGTCGACGCCCTGGCTGAACAGGTTCATGCCCAGGGTGACCAGGTCGACGTTGCCGGTGCGCTCGCCCTGACCGAACAGACAGCCCTCGATGCGGTCGGCCCCGGCCATGATCGCCAGCTCGGCCGCCGCCACCGCCGTACCGCGGTCGTTGTGCGGGTGCACCGACAGGCAGACGAACTCGCGGCGGGTCAGATGGCGGCTCATCCACTCGAACCGGTCCGCGTGCGTGGAGGGCGTCGAACGCTCCACCGTGGCGGGCAGGTTGAGGATGATCTCGCGGCCCTCCTCGGGCTGCCACACGTCGCAGACCGCCTCGCAGACCTCCAGGGCGAAGTCCAGCTCGGTGTCGGTGAAGATCTCCGGGCTGTACTGGTAGCCGAAGGTCGTCTCCGGGCCCAGGATCTTCTCCGCGTACTCCATCACCAGCCGGGTGCCGTCCACCGCGATCTGCTTGATGTCGTCCTTGGAGCCGCGGAAGACGACCCGGCGGAAGGTCGGGGCGGTGGCGTTGTACAGGTGCACGGTGGCGCGGTGGGCGCCGCGCAGGGACTCCACGGTCCGCTCGATCAGGTCCTCGCGGGCCTGGGTCAGGACGGAGATCGTCACGTCCTCGGGGATCGCGCCCTCTTCGATGATCGACCGTACGAAGTTGAAGTCGGTCTCGCCGGAGGAGGGGAAGCCGACCTCGATCTCCTTGTAGCCCATGCGCACCAGCAGGTCGAACATCTCGCGCTTGCGGGCGGGGCTCATGGGATCGATCAGCGCCTGGTTGCCGTCGCGCAGATCGGTGGACAGCCAGCGCGGCGCCTTGGTGATCCGCTTCTCGGGCCAGGTGCGGTCCGGGATGGGCACGGCCTCGTAGGAGCCGTACTTGTGGATCGGCATCCCGGACGGCTTCTGGGTGTGGGTCGCGTTGGTGACGGGCGTCGGGCGACCGACAGACACAGGGTTCTCGGACATCGCGCAGGGCTCCTCGGGGCCTTCGGGCTGGGGGTCCCCCCGCTCCTTGAGAGCTTGGGGGAGGCCGACTGGTCGAAGCAGCACCAGGTCCCGCGGGGAGGGGGTCGGCCTACGACTTACAGGCCCTCGCCGCGGCAGCTAAGGAGAAGCAGCCCGAAACGCATGATGTGCCGCAGCCTAGCCGAGGGGCGCCGAAAGCGCCGGACCCGTTTCAGTATGCGGGACGTCCCCGAGGGGACCAGGGACCAAAGTCCCTGACCGGGCCGCCGCCCGGCGGGCGTCGCGCACCGGCGTCGCGGCCGTGGTGGCGTGCGGTGACGGTGCCGCGACCCGGTGCCACGACCCGGTGCCACGTTCCCGTGCCGGGCGCGGCCGTTCGCCGGCTTCACGTACTTCGTACCGCCGACGCGGGGGCGGCGCGCCCGGTGCGCTGCTAGACAGGGAGCATGCGCATCCAGGTGACCCGCACAGGAGGATTCGCCGGCATCGAGCGCCGGGCCGAGGTCGACACCTCGGGCCGGCCCGACGCGGCCCAGTGGCACGCCCTGGCGGAGGCCGCCCTCGCCGACAGCGGGGCCGAACCGTCTCCGGGCGTGCCCGACGGCTTCCACTACGAGATCACGGTCGACGGCCGTACGGTCCACTGCGCGGACCCCCGGCTGTCCGAGGCCCAGCGGACGCTGGTGTCGCAGGTACTCAAAGAGGGTGCGTAGCGGGGGACGGGCTTGCTTTGATGCGCGGCATGAAGACAAGCACACCGGGCTCGCCGGACTCGCCCGACGCGGCAGGGCCTCCCGTCCCCGCCGGCCTGCGGCTCCTGGAGGGCTACTACGACGCGGTGCCGCGCACGTCGGCCCGCGCGGAGGACTTCGGCCCGCTGACCCTGTTCGTACGGGAGGGCCCGGGCTGGCCGTTCTACGCCCGGCCCACGCTCGGCCGCACCGGGCCGGTGTCGGCGGCGGACGTCGACCGGGTACGGGCGCGCCAGCGGGAGCTGGGGATACCCGAGGCCTTCGAGTGGGTGCACGAGGTGGCGCCCGGGCTGCGGGCGGCCGTGGAGGCGTCGGGCCTCGCGGTCCACGCCCATCCGCTGATGGTGCTGTCCCCCGACGCGCCGGAGGCC
>NZ_JBJHPC010000258.1:0-9909 GCF_045257485.1 Streptomyces sp. YS-3
GTACTCCCCCGTGCCCCCCTGACTGTCACGTCTTCGCGTGACTGGTGTGATCAGGACGTCGGAGCCAGCATTGCTACATGTCGGTTACTCGAACTGGCCATGTAGGACACAGGTCTAAGCTGGCACGATGATCGAAGACGGTGCCACGGACCAGGGCAGTGTGACGACCGTGCGGCGCGTCGGCGAGACGATCCGCCGGCCCGCCGGCGAGTGGACGCCGGCAGTGCACGCCCTGTTGGACCACCTGGAGGCGGCGGGCTTCAGCCGGGCCCCGCGCGCCCTCGGCACCGACGGCGTCGATGAGGTCGTCTCACTGCTGCACGGCGAACCGGCGTTCAGCCCCTGGCCCCCCGCCCTGCGCTCGACCACCGGCATCCAGGAACTAGGATCCTGGCTACGCGAGTACCACGCAGCGGTCCGCGACTTCCGTCCCCCCGCCGACGCACGCTGGCGCGGGCAGGAGGAGCCATGGCGGCCTGGCATGATCATCCGACACGGCGACCTCGGCCCATGGAACTCCATCTGGAACGGTGACCGGCTCGTCGGCTTCATCGACTGGGACTTCGCCGCGCCCGGTCACGCCCTCGACGACCTCGCACAACTCGCCTGGTACGCGATACCCCTGCGCCCCATTGCGCAGCAGCAAAGGGAAGCAATCACCGGGGACACCACGCTGCGAAACCGCCTCCATGCCCTGTGCGCCGCCTACTGCGCGCACCCGGCAGCCGTCCTCGACGCCCTGGACAGCCTCCAAACCCGCGAGACAGCCCGCATCCAACGACTAGGCAGCCTCGGCCAGGAGCCGTGGGCTACGTTCCTCGCCCGCGGTGACGCGGAAGAGATGCAGGCCGAACGCTCCTGGCTCCGGACGAACCGCACCTCCCTCCTCGACCATCCGGCCCCGGCATGATCGCCAAGGACGGACCGATGTCCCGGCGTCCTGCCCGACGGTAGCCTCGGTTTCCTGCTCCTACAGAGGGCGCAGCACCCGCTCCGCAAAAACGAGTTGCCTACGCTCGGCGCCCGCCCCGGCCAAATGCTTGGTCAGCGCCTGTTGCCGAGCACATCCAGCTCGGCACGACGACCCGCAATCTTCTCCAGCGACGACACGACTTCTCTCCGGTACGACCAAGCACCCGCCCGCCGATCGCCAAAGGCGCCGGGTGGCGAACAGGCAACGATCCGATGACGCGAGGGCACTTCTCTGCGTTGATCACGCCGTTGGCTCGCGCCGCAACCGTCACCTGACGGCGGACAGGCGGCGCCGAAGCTCCTCCTCCGGGACGTCTTCCACGTGGGTGAGAAAGACCCACATGTGCCCCGAAGGGTCCTTGAGGATGACGGTGCGGTCACCGTGAAACGTGTCCATCGGCGGCTGGAGGATCTCGGCGCCGGCGGCCTCTGCACGCTCCGCCAGGCCGTCGACGTCCGGCACATAGACATGCAGCATGACCGACGTGCTGCCGCCGAGCGAGGCCGGCGCGGCGAAGGAGCCCGGTTTCGGCTCATCCTCGCCGGCGTCGCCCAGCATCAGCACCGACCGCCCGACGGTGATCTCGGCGTGCAGAATCCCGCCGCCCGGAGCATCGATCCTGAAGTCCTCGCGGGCGCCGAACGCCCGTCGGTAGAAATCGATCGCCGAGACGGCGTCGTCAACCATGATGTGCGGGATCACGGCATAGCGGTAACGGTCGGGGATCTCGATGTGGGCTGTGCGCTCGGTCATGGCGAACTTCTTCCAAAGGGCGCCGCTGGGCAGTTCCCGCGGCTCTGGAACGAACCTAGAAGCTCAAGTTCGGTCGAGGTCAAGCGCCGATGTGCCCGCTGAAGGCACCCGTCTGCAGGGCACATCTCCGCCAGCAGCACGCGGTGAGAGCGTCCGCCAGCGATCTTGGTGACAGGCAGTCTGTTTCGGCGACGAGAGGGACCGGGCAGTCGGCGTCGCGCTCCGAACCGGATCGTTCGCGCCCCAGTGCAGGGGCCCGCCACACACTCCCGCCATGGCCGCTCGGCTCTGCGGCATGAGGCCGAGCCAAGCCAGGATCCCGGTCGCCTCGTGCGTCCTCCGCACCGAAGTCCCGCCTTCGGTGTGGACGAGCGGCGTTGATGTATCCGTACCGGCAGTGTGTCGGGGCCCGCCCCGCCCTGACTACCTTCGCCGCTGCCGGCCTCGCCGACCGCGTCGACTTCGGCATCCGCGGCTGACCCCACGTATGCCGGGCCCGTACACGGGACGTACCGGGGCGCCGACCGGCACAGACCCGTCGCAACGGTCGGCCGACGCCCGGCGCTCCCAACCTCCCCGCACGCCACACACCTTGAGGCCGAAGACCGCACGCATTCACTCACTGTCCTGCTGATCGTCCTCGCGACTGAGGCACGTTGCCGCCCGGCGGAGCCGGCGGTGGCCTTCGACGATGGCGGTGACGATCGTGAACGCGCCCCCTGCGGCTCCCGCGAGGTTACCCGCGCGCTCGGTGAGGGGGATCCACTGGCTCATGATCGGTGTCCTGTCCGTCAGCGGTTCGGCGCCGCTGAATCGGTCCTCGCGTGACACCTGGGGGAACAGGCGCGTAGGCGCGGGTGGCCAAGGGCAGATCGACCGACCGGAGCCGGTGGCCGGATAAGCCCGGCTCGAGTGGGACAGCCGTGAACCGCCGCCCGCGTCTCTTGACACGGAGTACGTACGATAGATCGCCCCTACCGAGTTGCTCGACCGCACTGCCGAACTCGCCGAGCTCGCCGCTTTCGCTGCCGGTGGTCCGGCCGGAAGCGCCTATCTGTGGTGGCAGGCCCCCGCTTGGGCGGGCAAGTCCTCCCTGATGTCGTGGTCCATGCTGAACCCGCCGCCGAACGTGGATGTCGTCTCGTTCTTCGTGACGGCCCGGTTCGCCCTGCACAATGACCGGTAGGCATTTCTCGAAGCCGTCTCGGAGCAGCTCGCCGTCCTGGGCAGGAGTGGGGCATGGGGCGCCTCCTCCGCCGAGGAAACTCCGGGAGGCGCACCTGACCCGGCTCCTGGAGGCCGCCGCAGCAGCCCGCCTTCGACGCGGCCGTCGCCTCGTGCTCGTCGTGGACGGCTTGGACGAGGACGCGGGGCTGGCCCGTGATGACCCGGCCTAAAAGCGGCTAACACAATGAGCCGAGGGTCAGTGGCTGACCAAGCAGCAGCCAGGGCGAGTGACCATACGGCAAGTGCTGGACAGAAGAACGTGTGGGCGAGTCTCTGTACGTTCAGGACCGCTCCGTGCAGCCCGGACCGGTGAGGCGCTGGACGGAACCTGCACCTACTGCCAGGACCATGAGAACCGCGGTGCAACCGCCCAGCAGCATGACCGCGGACGGAGAGGTGCGGTCCAGGACGACTCCCCCTACGAGTGCACCAATAGAGATTGTTGCCTGGAAGGAGGCGGTGAACAGCACCGATGCCGCTTCGGGGGCGTGCGGCGCAGCCTTGGCGAACCAAGTCTGCGACGCGACTGGTACGGCGCCATACGCGATGCCCCACACAAGCAGCAGTATCACTGCTCCCGTCTCCCAGCGGCCCAACACTGGAAGCAGGAGGGTCACCGCGGCGATCAGGCCGGCCGCGAGCCCGAGGGTGGTCCGCGGATACTCGGCCACCCAGGCACCGCCCAAGAAGTTGCCGATAATGCCGGCGGCACCGTAGAGCAGCAGGAATGCAGTGACCAGACCGTCGCTGGCCTGGGTGACCTGCGCCAGGAATGGTGTCACGTAGGTGTAGGTACCGAAATGAGCCAGCACAACGAGGAACGTCAGCAGGAGTGCGAAGCGGGTGCCGGCGCTACGGAGCATGCCGCCGAGGACGCTCAGTCGGGTGGCCTGGACCGGAGGAAGCGGCGGTACGAATAAGAGCAGCATGACCAGTACGCCAACTGTCAAAGCTCCCATGACAGTGAAGGCCGTTCGCCATCCGGCGAGATCTCCGATGAAGGTGCCCGTCGGCACGCCGAGGACGGATCCCAGCGGGACCGCAGAGAAGATCACAGCAGTTGCCCTGCCGACCGAAGCCGGCGGCACGAGTCGCTCCGCCAACCCCACCCCGATCGACCAGAAGCCGCCGATCGTGATCCCGACCATGATCCGGGAGGTCAGAACGAGCCAGTAGTCGGGTGCCGCGGCGGCAAGGAAGTTCGCCAGTGCCAGCAGGAGTATGAAGATGCAGAGCATCAGTCGGCGATCGAAGCGTGCCGTGGCCGCGGTGACCAGTGGAGCGGCGATCGCCGCCAGGAAGCCGGGCATGGTCATCATCAGTCCGGCCATCCCGTCCGAGACGGTGAAACTGGATCCGATCGAGGTCAGCAGACCGATCGGCAGGATCTCAGTGGTGACGATGGCGAAGAGTCCCAGCATCACCGAGACCACGGCCAGCCACCCCATCAGCGGGGATCGGGAGGAATGGAGTTGGCCGTTGGCTGAAGCAGTGGTGGTCATGGCGTTCCGTCCTGTGAAAGGCAGCGCGTTTCGCGATCAGTCCAGCAGGTCTCATCGAGAGGTGGCTGGCAGATCTGCGACGGCACCGTTGCCTTCACGGGTGATGTCGCATTCCCGCCGACAACGGCCAACGCAGTGAAGTGCCTTGGTCCTAGCCGTGGTGTCGGCAGGTCGGCCTGAGGACTGCCTGCCTTCGATGTCGAAGACCGACTGCGCGCGGCCACGGGCCGTGTCTTCACCACCCGCCCCGGACTGTGGCAACGCCCAAGAGCCGCCAGCCTCTACGTGCTCGCCCACGAAGAGCTCCAGGTCATGGCGAAATCCGCGTTCGGCCCAGCCGGCCTCGCCGCCTAGCGCCGGCGCCTGTGCGACTGGGCCGAGTCCTACCGTCGTCGCGAGTGGCCGCAGGACACGCCCGAATATCTGCTGACCGGCTACCACCGGATGCTGCGGGCAGCGGTCGGCGGTCGGCGGTCGGCGGTCGGCGGTCGGCGGTCGGCGAGGCTTGCCGTCGGAGCGGCCGAGGCGCAAGCCGAGATGCTCTTGTGCGCCGCTGACACGGCCCGTCACGACCGGATGCTCGACGCCTCCGGCGGGGATGCCGCTGCGTCGAGATCGGCACGGCACAGGACTTCCTCCTCAGCCGACGGCGCCCCGACCTCACCCACATGCTGCGTCTTTCTGTCCACCGCAACGAACTGGCAGAGCGCAACTCCGCGCCGCCCGGCTGCCTGCCCGCGGCCTGGGCGGTGCTGGGGCGACCCCACCGGGCCGAGGTGATCGCCCGGTCCGGCTCCGACGGCTTCCGGCAGAAGCAGGGTCTCCTCTCGCTGGTGGAGGGCCTGGCCGAAGCCGGCGACGGGACCCGTGCACACGAGATCGCCCGCGGATTTTCCGGGCCGGAGGACCGGGACGCCGCGCTCGCCGCGCTGGCGCGAGGGGCTGCCAGGGGCGGTGACCTGGAACAGGCGGAATCCGTGGCCGTAGGCGTCGCCCAGCCCGTGTACCGGGCCACCGCCCTGGCGGCCGTGGCCCGGTCTGCCGCGAGCAGGCGGACAGAAGACCTCACAAGCCATCGCAGAACATCACACTGAGTGCCCGCTCCCGACTCGCCGCCTCGCTCGCCTGAACGGCTCAGCCCGTGTACGTATTCGCCGCGGACCTCCCCGTCTCGATGCGCTGTCGCCACCACGTGGCTGTTCTTAACGGAAGCTTGACGCCCTCGGACGCCTCATCCACCCGCCCGCACGTCACTCTCTGCATACGCTGGTGCCGCCGTCCGCGTGATGGCTGGAAACACACGCTGAGCCGCACGTCAGGAGAGCACGCCGATGGCGACCACCGAACACCCGCCTCCGAGCCGGATACGGACGTGGATGTTGCAGGGTCTGTCCGACATGGGCAAACCCGGGGGCCACACCGGGCCGCACGCCGAGCCGGAGAACCCGCACAAGGGCCAGCGCTGGTGGCGGGTCATGTGCCTTACCGGCGTCGACTACTTCTCGACCCTGGGCTACCAGCCCGGTATCGCAGCCCTGGCGGCCGGACTCCTCTCCCCCGTCGCCACCATCGTGCTCGTGGTCGTCACCCTGGCCGGCGCCCTACCGGTCTACCGGCGCGTGGCAGAGGAGAGCCCTCATGGCGAGGGCTCGATCGCGATGCTGGAGCGGCTGCTGTCCTTCTGGAAGGGCAAGCTCTTCGTCCTGACCCTGCTGGGGTTCGCCGCCACCGACTTCCTGATCACCATCACCCTTTCCGCGGCGGACGCCTCCACCCACCTGATCGAGAACCCACACCTGGAAAGCACTCTGCACGGCAAGCAGATGCTCATCACGCTGATCCTCGTGGCGCTGCTCGGCGCCGTGTTCCTCAAGGGATTCCTGGAGGCGATCGGCGTCGCGGTGGCCCTGGTCGCGGCCTACCTCGCTCTCAACGTCGTGGTCGTGATCGTCGGCTTGTGGCACGTGGTCACGGAGGGACACGTCGTCACCGACTGGACCAGCGCCCTGACCGCCGAACACGGGAACATCTTCGTGATGATCGGTATGTCGCTGCTCGTCTTCCCGAAGCTCGCACTCGGTCTCTCCGGCTTCGAGACAGGCGTCGCGGTCATGCCGCACGTCCAGGGCGATCCTGGCGACACCGAGGAGCAGCCGAAGGGCCGCATCCGGGACACCAAGAAGCTGCTGACAACGGCTGCCCTGATCATGAGCGTCTTCCTGATCGCCACCAGCTTCATCACCACCTGGCTGATCCCGAAGAAGGAGTTCGAGACCGGCGGCCAGGCCAACGGTCGCGCTCTCGCCTACCTGGCCCACAAGTACCTGGGCAACGCCTTCGGCACGGTGTACGACGTCTCGACGATCGCCATCCTGTGGTTCGCCGGCGCCTCCGCGATGGCCGGACTGCTCAACCTGATGCCCCGCTACCTCCCGCGCTACGGCATGGCCCCGCACTGGGCCCGTGCTGTGCGCCCCATGGTCATCGTCTTCACCCTGGTCGCCTTCCTGGTCACCTGGATTTTCGAAGCGGATGTCGACGCCCAGGGCGGCGCCTACGCCACCGGCGTCCTGGTCCTGATGTCCTCGGCCGCGATCGCCGTGACGATCGCCGCGCGCAAGGCGGCGCAGCGGGGCTGGACCGTCGGCTTCGCGGTCGTCTCGGCAGTCCTTCTGTACGTGACGGTCGTGAACGTCATCGAGCGCCCCGACGGTGTCAAGATCGGCGCCTGCTTCATCGCCGGCATCGTCCTCGTCTCCCTGCTCTCCCGCCTGGCCCGCGCCTTCGAGCTGCGCGTGACCAGCGTGACGCTCGACGACACGGCGGAACGATTCGTACGAGACATGGCCAGCCGGAAGATGCGCTTCATCGCCAACGAGCCCGACAGCCGGGACCAGGCCGAGTACCGCGACAAGATCGATCAGATCCGGACGGACAACGACATGCCGGATCAGGAGGACTTCGTCTTCGTCGAGGTCACCGTCCTCGACCCGTCCGAGTTCGAGGCAGGCCTGACCGTACGCGGCGAGGTCCTGCACAACCGCTACCGCGTGCTCACCCTGGAGTCCTCATCCATCCCCAACGCCCTGGCGGCACTGCTCCTCCACGTACGTGACACGACCGGCTGCATTCCACACATCTACTTCGAGTGGACCGAGGGCAACCCCTTCCACAACTTCCTGCGCTTCTTCCTCTTCGGCCAGGGCGAGGTAGCCCCGGTCACCCGAGAGGTCCTGCGCGAGGCCGAGCCCGACCGCGACCGCCGTCCCCGCGTCCACACGGGCTGAGCGTCAGAGGGCCCGCCCGTCATGGTTCGCCCCGCCCGGGCGTCAAGGGTCCCGGCGGGGCGCCAGCCGCCCCGCCGCGCAGAGCGGGGCTCGCGCCCGCCGTTCACCTGCGTGATCAGCGTCTGACTGGGGTTGCACTGATCTTCGCGAACAGCACGGAAACAGTGGCCGAGGGCTGCGGCAAGGGGCGGGCGGAGTCGCTTTGGCACGCTCGTACGGACGGCGACAAGCACCGGGCAGCTGCGTCTCCCGAGGAGTATCCGTACGAACCGGCGCCACCTCCCCCCTCCTGCCGAGTGGCCCTTGGCGCCACAGCAACGACAAACTTGCCCGCCATGGCGCCATGTGGCTTGCCATGGCGCCATGGCGGTGCCATTATTGCGTCATGGACCTCACTCCCTACGTGGATAACCTCCGGCACGAGCTCGCGGTCGCCGCCGAGGCGGGTGGCGAAGAAGCCCGTGCCCTCGCCCAGCGGCTCACCACTCCGCTCGAATCGGCGGCCCGACTCACCCTGCTCAACGCCCTGTCCGACGCGATGGACGAGGTCACCCGCGATTTGGCGCCCGGCTCGGTTGACGTACGCCTGCGAGGGCTGAACCCCGAGTTCGTGGTGACGGCGCCACCGACCGCCGACGCCTTCGAAGAGGCCCGCACAGCAGTGCAGGCGCCGCAGCCTCCGACGGCAGCCCCCGTCGACATCGAGGATGGCGCCACCTCACGCATCAACTTCCGGCCGCCGGCCCACCTCAAGGTCCGGGTCGAGGAGGCCGCGAACCGCGAGGGCCTTTCGGTCAACGCCTGGCTGGTCCGGGCCGTCGCCGCCGCCCTCGAACCCACGACGGACCACAGCCGGAAAAACCCGACCGGGCGGAGCACCGGGGGCGGTCAGGGCTTCACGGGCTGGGTTCGCTAGCCACAACCGGGAGCGGCTTCAGCCACACCCGGCCGCAGATTTCGCCACAGTCGGCCGCGGCTCCCGCCAGTTGTCCCAAGTCGCCGTCGCACCACGCATTCCAACCGAACACGCACCTTCACTGACACAAAGGACGGCACAGCCATGCCTACTTTCGACACCCCGCAGCCCCTCTCCGCCACCATCGACATCCAGGTCGGACATGCACGGATCATCGCGGGCAAGCGCATCGACACCGTGGTCGAGGTGACGCCCAGCGACCCGGGTAACAAGCAGGACATCCAGGCGGCGGAGGAGACCGTGGTCACCTGCGCGGACGGAAAGCTGCTGGTCAAGGGGCCCAGGAAACGTTCCCCCTTCGGCAAGTACGGTGCGGTCGACGTGACCGTGGAGCTACCTGCGGGCTCGGAGCTGACCGGCAGTACGGGCCTTGGCGATCTCATCGTCGAGGGGCGGTTCGGGAACTGCCGTCTGACGGTCGCCGCCGGGAACATCGAGCTCGAAGAAGCTGCCGACGTACACCTGAAGACCACGCACGGCGACATCAGCGTCGACCGCACCACGGGCGAGGCGGAGATCTACGGGTCGGGCCGAGTGCGAGTGAGCCGGATCGATGGCACGGCGACCATCAAAAACATCAACGGGGCGACGGTGATCGGCGAGATCGGCGGCGAGTTGCACGTCAAGTCGTCCAACGGACCGATCAACGTCATGCGCGCCGAGTCCTCGGTCACCGCGAAGTCGGCGAATGGCGCCATCCGCGTCGACGAGGTCGTACGCGGACGGGTCACGCTGGAGACCTCTGCCGGGGGCCTGGAAATCGGCATCGCCGAGGGCACCGCCGCCTGGCTCGATGTGCGTTCCAAGGCGGGCCGCGTACGCAACGAGCTGGGAACAGCGGACGGCCCGGACACGTCCGAGGAGACGGTCGAGGTCTACGGCCGCACCAGCGTGGGCGACATCGTGATCCGCCGCGCGTAGTTCCCCGGCCGGGGCCCCAGGAGACCCCGCTTCGTCGGCGGAGCGTCCCCACGCCCCGTCCACCGCCAAGGCGCCCTTGCTGCCGGCCTCCGGGCTGGAGCGAGGGCGCTTTCGCGTAACCCGGCCCTCGCATCCCCAGGGTCAGACACGCCGACGCCACGGGTTCCCATTGAATGGCGCCACATGTGCTCGACATGGCGCCATTCATGTGCCACTCTGGTGACATCGACAGCGATCGAGGCGCCATACCGGCGCTCGACGTAAGGAGAG
>NZ_JBJHPC010000259.1:0-9894 GCF_045257485.1 Streptomyces sp. YS-3
GGGGTGGGGCGGGTGGAGGTGCTGGACGGCGGGACCGTGCAGCCGTGGGACGTGGCGCCCAGCGGGCTGAGCGCCGGGGCGGTCGGTGAGCGCCGGGGCCCGGCGGCCCGGCAACTGGTCCGGGGTGCGGCGCCGGACCGTCCGCCCCGGGCCGGCGAGGCCGACGAGCCGACCGGGCTGTCACTGATCGTGGTGGCCCCCAGGGACGGCCTCGATGTGTACGCGCCGGATCCGGTGACCGGCGCGGAGTGGGTGGCGGCGGGTGTTCCCCATCTGTACGCGGGCGTCCTGGAGACGACCGGGCTGGTGGGGCCGCTGGTCCTGCCCGGGGGCACCGGGTGCGCGGGCTGTCTGGCGCTGGAGCGGGCCGAGCGCGATCCCGGCTGGCCGCGGATGCTGGCGCAGTGGCGCTCCGGCCGCCGCCGGAGCGCGGTCCCCGCCTGCGACCTCTCGCTCGCGACCGCGGTGGCGGGCCTGGCCGCGGCGCACGCGCTGGCCTTCCTCGACGGCGACCTCCCGGCGAGCACGGGCACCCGGTGGGAGGCGTCCCTGCCCGCGCTCGACTGGCGGCCCCGGCGGCTGGCGGCCCGGCTCGACTGTCCCTGCGGCGCCGCCGGGGAGAGTGAGAGGGAGGACACCTCCGGGAGAGGCACCCCCGCAGGACACAATGGCCCGGTAACCGCTGACAACGACGCACTGCCGCGAGGCGCGCGGCACCGCCGGCTGGGAATTGGAGGGGCGCATGTCTGATCTTCCCCGGAAGGCGGTCACCCGGACCGCCAAGTTGGCCGCGCTGCCACTGGGTTTCGCCGGACGTGCCACGTGGGGCCTGGGCAAGCGGATCGGCGGCAAGTCCGCGGAGATCGTGGGCCGCGAGCTCCAGCAGCGCACCGCCGAGCAGCTCTTCAAGGTCCTGGGTGAACTCAAGGGCGGGGCGATGAAGTTCGGGCAGGCGATGTCCGTCTTCGAGTCGGCGCTGCCCGAGGAGATCGCCGGGCCCTACCGGGCCGCGCTGACCAAGCTCCAGGAGGCGGCTCCGCCCATGCCGACCCGTACCGTGCACACGGTGCTCGCGGAGCGGCTGGGACCGGAGTGGCGCGAGCTGTTCCTGGAGTTCGACGAGAAGCCCGCCGCGGCGGCCTCCATCGGACAGGTGCACCGCGCGGTCTGGCACGACGGGCGCGAAGTGGCGGTCAAGGTGCAGTACCCGGGCGCCGGGGAGGCACTGCTCTCCGACCTGACGCAGCTCAGCCGGTTCGCGCGGCTGCTGGGGCCGCTGATCCCGGGCATGGACATCAAGCCGCTCATCTCGGAGCTGCGCGACCGGGTCTCGGAGGAGCTGGACTACGAACTGGAGGCGCGGGCCCAGCGGGAGCACGCGGCCGAGTTCGCCGACGACCCCGATGTGGTGGTGCCCGATGTGGTGCACCAGCGCGACCAGGTCCTGGTGACCGAGTGGATCGACGGCACCCCGCTCTCCGAGGTGATCGCGGGTGGTACGGAGGAGCAGCGCGACCGGGCGGGCCAGCTGCTGGCGCGGTTCCTCTTCTCGGGCCCGGCACGGACCGGACTGCTGCACGCGGACCCGCATCCGGGCAACTTCCGGCTGCTGCCTCCGGAGAAGGAGGGCGGTGTCTGGCGGCTGGGCGTGCTGGACTTCGGGACAGTGGACCGGCTGCCGGGCGGGCTGCCCCGTACGATCGGCGACTCGCTGCGCAAGACGCTCGACGGCGACGCGGAAGCGGTCTACGCGCTGCTGTGCGAGGAGGGCTTCGTGAAGGAGACCATAGACCTCGACCCGGACGCGGTCCTGGACTATCTGCTGCCGATCATCGAGCCCGCGCAGGCGGACGAGTTCACCTTCACCCGCGCCTGGATGCGCGGGCAGGCGGCGCGGATCGCCGACCCGCGCTCCCCCGCGCACCAGTTGGGCAAGCAGCTCAATCTGCCGCCCGCGTATCTGCTCATACACCGGGTGACGCTCTCCACCATCGGGGTGCTGTGCCAGCTGGACGCGACGGTCCGGCTGCGGGACGAGCTGGAGCGGTGGGTGCCCGGGTTCCTGCCCGAGGACGAGGAGCTCGCCGGGTTGGGGACGCTCGCGGTCCTCGCGGCCGGGGAGCCGGAGGACGAGGTGGACGAGCAGCCCGCCGGGGCGTGAGGCCCACGGCCGGGCGGGGCGGGGACGCACCCCGCCCGGTCACCACCACACGGAGTCGAGTCTGCCCTCGATCGCCCGGATGTTGGCGCGCGCACAGATGTCGCAGAAGTAGAGACGGTGGCCGTTCTCGACGGAGTAGGTCCACGTCGGCGGGTTGCTCTCGGCGGGGGTGCCGCAGCGCGAGCACACAACGGTCTCGGCAGCCGGCTGAGTCGGGTCGTCCATTTCGTGACGATACCGCCACGGCCGGCGGTTGTGGGCACAACGCACCGCGGGGGCCGGTCCGTTCGGACCGGCCCCCGCGGGCTCATTCGTCACTTCACACGCGATACGGCCGTGCGGTCGTCACTGCATGACGGCCATGGCGAGGGCGCGGCGGGCACGCATCGACACGCGCTCGGCGCGGCGCTGCATCCGCCGGGCGGCGATCAGGCGCATGGCCTGCCGCTCGGCCTCGGCCTCGCGCATGCGCTCGTGCATATGGGCACGGGCGAGGGCTTCTGGCATGAGTTGCATTTCGTGGGTCCTGTTCTGACGCGAGGCGTTCGCGCCGGTGGTGGTGAAGTCTGGGGTCGCGGAGCCGACGGGCTCGCTGGTGGACGTCGTCATCGGGGCCTGCTTCTGGGGGTCGTTCGTGAGGGGGCGGTCGATGGTTCCCGGGCGGTTCATGCGGAGACCGGGTTCTTGCGCGGGCGGCCACGGGGCCGCTTGCGGGCCACGACCACGCCCTGGACGAAGAGCTCGCCACCCCAGACGCCCCAGGGCTCGCGCCGCTCCTTGGCCCCGGCGAGGCAGGCCTCGACCAGCGGGCAGGTGCGGCAGAGGGACTTGGCGTACTCGACGTCTGCCGGGGACTCGGCGAAGAAGACCTCCGGGTCGTACGAACGGCAGGGGACGGGTACGCCGAGGTTCTCGATGGCGTCGTCGAGCGCGGTGAGCGTGGTGAGGGGAGTCAAGGCGGGGTCCTCCGTGAGACCGGGCGGGGGGATCGTCTGGGCGGGCGGTACTGACGGGGCGTGCGCTTCGAGTTGCACGGTGTTTTCTTCCTCGTCTTTGTTGTCGGTCCGGCCGGTCGGCCGGGTTTCGGCTGGTACCGAGACCCTTCGCGCTGTTGTCCCCCGGTCGAGGGCAAACAGAAGGGCCGCGGATCCCTGGTGGGGTTCCGCGGCCCTGAAGGCGCCTGCCTGATCCTGGATCAGGCTGGATCGCTCCAGGGTTCGAGCCCACGGAAGGCCCACATGGTGTGGTGCTGCGTCGTCTGCTTCTCGGCTCCGGCACCGGCCGCCGCGAAGGCATAGGCCTGGGCCTGTCCCTTCGCCACCACTGCTTCCGGTGCCTGGGTCGGTCGCTCATTGCCGGTCCGCACGGGGAAGCTCGCCAGGGAGGACGGAATGACGACCGAGAGGCCGAGCAGACCGGAGACACCGGTGGACAGACCGGTGCCCTGGAACGAGGAGCCGAGCGGGCAGGTGGCGACGACCGAGCGATCGGTCATTTTGGTGGTGCTGATGCTGGTGAAGTTCATGAAGCTGGTCACTGGTCTCGCCTCCTCTCGGCGTCTCGGGGAGCTGGGGCCCGGGGGCCCTGATCCCATGCGTATTCGGATAAGTACAGCAAGTAGAGCACGGACGCAGGGCCTCTGAGAAGCCGCTGTTTCCGTGGTTAAGAACCTATGGGGATTCCTGGGGCGGGCGCAAACTATTTTTCCCACGAGTTTTCAAGAAGACTCATCATCGCTACCACCGACCTCCTGACCAGCGCAGATGGCCAGGACATCGGTGCCGAAACGGTCCAGCTTGCGGGCGCCGACGCCGGAGATCACCGCGAGCTCGCCGCCGCTGGACGGCACCGCCTCCGCGATGGCCATCAGGGTCTTGTCAGTGAAGACGCAGTACGGCGGCTGTCCCAGCAGGCTCGCCTGCCCCGCCCGCCAGTCGCGCAGGCGCTCGTACAGGCCCTCGTCCATGTCCGAGGGACAGTCCTCGCAGCGCATCAGTTTCATCTCGCCGGCCTCGGTGAGCGTCTTGCCGCACACCCGGCACAGGACCGGGCCGCGGCGGGTGCGTCTGCGGGCGGGGCCGCGCTCGATCCCGCCGACGGAGGCCGCCGACGAGGAACGGGCGCCGACGGCCGCGGAGCCGGGCCGCAGTCCGTTCAGGAAGCGGCTGGGCCTTCGCGACGGCCGCCCTCCGGGAGAGCGGGAGAGCGACCACGACAGGGCCAGGTGCACCCGGGCCCTGGTGACGCCCACGTACAGCAGTCGGCGCTCCTCCTCGACCTGCTCGTCGGTCTTCGCATATGTGATCGGCATCATGCCCTCGGTGAGGCCGACCAGGAAGACGGCGTCCCACTCCAGACCCTTCGCCGCGTGCAGCGAGGCGAGGGTGACGCCCTCGACCGTCGGTGCGTGCTGTGCCGCCGCGCGCTCGTCGAGCTCGGCCACGAGGTCGGAGAGCGTCGCGCCGGTCTTGGCACGCGCGAAGTCCTCCGCCAGCCGGACCAGCGCCGCCAGCGACTCCCAGCGGTCGCGGACCGCGCCGGAACCCGCCGAGGGCGCGGCGCTCCAGCCCTTGGTGCCGAGGACGGCCCGCACCTGGGACGGCAGGTCCACGGCGTCGTCGAGGAGCGAGTCGTTGCCGCCCGCCCGGGCCGCGCCGCGCAGGGCGACGCCCGCCTCCCTGACCTCGGGCCGCTCGAAGAAGCGCTCGGCGCCGCGCAGCTGGTAGGGCACGCCCGCGTCGGCGAGTGCCTGCTCGTAGATCTCCGACTGGGCGTTGATCCGGTAGAGGACGGCGATCTCGCCGGCCGAGACCCCGGAGGCGATGAGGTCGCGGATGCGCCGGGCGACGCCCTCGGCCTCGGCGGGCTCGTCCCCGTACTCCGTGTAGACCGGCTCGGGGCCCGGCTCGCGCTGGGAGAGCAGTTCGAGGCGGTGCTCGGCGGCCCGGCCGCGCGCCTGGGCGAGCAGGCCGTTGGCGAGGTGCACCACCTGGGGGGTCGACCGGTAGTCCCGCACCAGCTTGACCACGGTCGCGTGCGGATGGCGGGTGCGGAAGTTCAGCAGGTGGTCGGGGGTGGCGCCGGTGAACGAGTAGATCGTCTGGCTGGCGTCGCCGACGACGCAGAGGCTGTCCCGCTCGCCGAGCCACAGCTCCAGCAGGCGCTGCTGGAGGGGGCTGACGTCCTGGTACTCGTCGACCACGAAGTGCTGGTACTGGGCGCGGATCTGCTCGGCGATGTCGTGCCGGTCCTGGAGGACGCCCACCGTGAGCAGCAGCACGTCCTCGAAGTCGATCATCCCCCGGTCGCGCTTGAGCTCCTCGTACGTCCCGTAGATCTGGGAGATCTCCGCGGGGTCGCGCGGGGCGTCGCGCAGGGACTTGGCGACCGCGGCCGGGTAGTCGGCGGGGACGGTCTGGGTGACCTTCGCCCACTCGATCTCGCTCGTGACGTCCCGCAGCTCGCCCCGGTCCAGCCTCACCCGGCAGCGCGCGCCCGCCTCCGCGACCAGCTGGACCTTGCGCTCGACGAGGCGGGGCAGCTCCCCGCCGACCGCCTTGGGCCAGAAGTACTGGAGCTGGCGCAGGGCGGCCGAGTGGAAGGTGCGGGCCTGGACGCCGCCGGCGCCGAGCTGGCGCAGCCGGCCCCGCATCTCGCCCGCGGCGCGGTTGGTGAACGTGACGGCCAGCACACTGCTCGGCTGCAGGATCCCGGCCCGCACCCCGTACGCGATCCGGTGGGTGATCGCGCGGGTCTTGCCCGTCCCGGCACCGGCCAGCACGCACACCGGTCCGTGCAGGGCCGTCGCGACCTCGCGCTGCTCGGGGTCGAGGCCGTCGAGCACCGCGTCCGCCGACTCGGGGACCTGGGGGAAGAGAGAGGAGTGCGTTGCTGATGTCACCCCGCCATGCTGCCAGGTCGGCGGAGGCAGACGGGACGCGTTGTCCACAGGGGGCGGGATTAGTCGTACAAACGCGGGAATGGCGGCGCGGTCGCGTACGTTCTCTCCCTTGGCGTTCACCCGTCGAGCCGAACGACCGAGCTGAACGACCGAAGCGAACGACCGAAGCAACAGCCGAACCGAGCAATCGGGCCGAACATGAGGAGTGCGAGAGCATGCCGGGCACTGTGACGATGTACAGCACCACGTGGTGCGGCTACTGCCGTCGGCTGAAGAGCCAGATGGACCGCGAGGGCATCACGTACAACGAGATCAACATCGAGCAGGACCCGGAGTCGGCGGCCTTCGTCGAGAAGGCCAACGGGGGCAACCAGACGGTGCCGACCGTGCTCTTCCCCGACGGCTCGACTCTCACGAACCCCTCGCTCGCCCAGGTCAAGCAGAAGATCGGCGTCTGATCCGCGCCGCTTCGCCGCTACGCGCGCGTACGAAGGCCCCCGCCTCGGAGGTGGGGGCCTTTCGCGTGCCCGTAACCGGACCCGGGCACGGGTCTCAGTGCGTGGGCCTGGGCAGCGGCTTGCCGTACCAGAGCTCGATGAGGCGGGCGGCGATGGAGATGCCGTAGGGCGGCAGGACCTCGCCCGACTCGAAGGCGGCGCGCAGATCCTCCCGGGAGAACCAGCGGGCCTCGTGGATCTCCTCGCCGTCCACGTTGATCTCCGACGACGTGGCCTGCGCCATGAAGCCGAGCATCAGGCTGGACGGGAAGGGCCAGGGCTGGCTGGCGACGTACTCGACCTCGCCGACCGTGACGCCCGCCTCCTCGAAGACCTCGCGGCGCACCGACTGCTCGATGGACTCGCCGGGCTCGACGAACCCCGCCAGCGTCGAGAAGCGGCCCTCCGGCCAGTGCACCTGGCGGCCCAGCAGCGCGCGGTCCTGCTCGTCCGTGACCAGCATGATCACGGCAGGGTCGGTGCGCGGGTAGTGCTCGGCGCCGCACGCCTGGCAGCGGCGGATGTGACCGGCGGCGGCGATGACCGTGCGCTCGCCGCAGCGGGAGCAGAAACGGTGCAGCCGCTGCCAGTTCTCCAGGGCGACCGCGTGGACCATCAGACCCGTGTCCCGGGGCGACAGGAGCAGCCCGGCCTCGCGCAGACCGGCCGCGCGCGCGGACTGGTCCATCCGGCCGGGCAGGGAGTCCTTCTGGAGCGCGAAGTAGCTGACACCGTCGTCGTCGGTGCCCAGGAAGTAGCGGTGGGTCTCGGTGACGGGGGCCTCGAAGGCCGGGGTCATCACCAGCTCCGTACGGCCGTCGGCGGTGTCGTCGATCAGGACCTGTCCGCCGGAGACCACGAAGACCCTGGTCGTCGGGTGGCTCCAGGCAGCAGCGAGCCAGGCCTCGTCCAGGCGGTGGTGGGCCGCGCGGTCGACGCCGCTGTCCTCGGTGAGGCTGATGGGTGTGGTGAGGCCGATCGGCCGGTCCGCGGTGGCGTCACTGCTGGTGGTGCCGGTGGTGCTCACAGGTGCTTCCAACTCCCCCGGATGGATGGGTTCAGCGGTGTTCGTTCGGCGGTGGTGCCGCGGGGCACGCGGGCTCTCACAGCCGTACGGCGGCGAGGTCGCCCCACAGGTGGGCGGTGGTCTCGACGCCCTTCAGGAGGAGGTCGACCTCGACCTTCTCGTTGGGCGCGTGCCAGCCGTCGGACGGGACGGAGATCCCCAGGAAGAGCACCGGGGCGCCGAGCACGTCCTGGAGGTCGGCGGCGGGCCCGGAGCCGCCCTCGCGCGTGAAGCGGACCTTCTGGCCGAAGGCGCGTTCCATGGCGCGCACGACGGACCGCAGGGCCGGGTGGTCCAGCGGCGTCAGACACGGCCGGGTGCCGGCGCTGAAGACGATCTCGTGCCGGACGCCGTCCGGGATCCGGGTGGCGACCCACTCCGTGACCAGCTTCTCGATCCGGTCCGGGTCCTGCCCGGCGACCAGCCGGAACGACAGCTTCACCATCGCCGAGGAAGGGATGACCGTCTTGCCGCCCGGGCCCTGGTAGCCGCCGCCGATGCCGTTGACCTCGGCGGTCGGCCGGGCCCAGACGCGCTCCAGCGTCGAGTATCCGGCCTCGCCGTGGACCGCGCGGGACTTGGCCGTACGCAGCCACTCTGCCTCGTCGAAGGGCAGTTCGGCGACGAGCTCGCGCTCGGCGTCCGTGAGCTCCGCGATGCCGTCGTAGAAGCCGGGCACGGCGACCCGCTCGTCGGCGTCGTGCAGCGCCGCGACGAGGCGGGCGGCGGCGGTGGCCGGGTTGGGCACGGCGCCGCCGAAGGAGCCGGAGTGGATGTCCTGGTCCGGTCCGTACAGCCGGATCTCGCACTCGGCGAGGCCGCGCATGCCCGTGCACACCGTGGGCGTCGTCTCCGACCACATGCCGGTGTCCGAGACGATCACGGCGTCGGCGGCGAACCGGTCGGCGTGCGCCTCGACCAGGGCGCGGAAGTGCGGCGAACCGGACTCCTCCTCGCCCTCGACCAGGAGCTTGAGGTTGACCGCGGGCGCGGTGCGGCCGGTGGCGGCCAGGTGCGCCCGTACACCCAGGGTGTGGAAGAACACCTGGCCCTTGTCGTCGGCCGCGCCCCGCCCGTAGAGCCGTCCGTCGCGCAGCTCGGGCTCGAACGGCTCGGTGTGCCAGCCGTCCTCGCGCGCGGCGGGCTGCACGTCGTGGTGGCCGTAGACCAGCACGGTGGGGGCCTCGGGGTCGCCGGAGGGCCACTCCGCGTAGACGGCCGGGGCGCCCGGGGTGGCGAGAACCTCGGTGACCGGGAAACCGGTCTCCTTGAGCTTGGCGGCCAGCCACTCGGCGCTGCGCCGTACATCGCCGTCGTGCTCGGGCTGGGCCGACACGGACGGGATCCGCAGCCACTGGGCGAGGTCGTCGAGGAAGGCGGCGCGGTGCTGCTCGATGTAGGCGCGCACCGTGTCGTCGGCTTCGGTGTGGACGGCGCTGTCCGGGGTCTCGCTCATGCCATGGAGCCTATCCGGCCGCTGGTGGTGGCTCGTCCGCCGGTGTCCCGGCCGGACCCCGCCCGCGCACGAGGGCGGCCTCCTCGCGCGCGTGGCCGCTCCCGGCCCCGCGGCGGCCCTCCCCCAGCAGGATGCGCTCCAGCTCGGCGCGGCCCGGGAGGCGGGCGGGACGGACGGTCTCCCCGGTGCGTACGTACAGGAAGGCGGCGGTGACGGACTCCAGCGGGACGCCGTGCTGCTCGGCCCAGGCGAGGCGGTAGACGGCGAGCTGGAGGGGGTCGCCGGTGGCGCCGCGGCCGGTCTTCCAGTCGACGATCTCGTACGTGCCCGGCCGCTCGCCCCGGTACACCGCGTCGATACGGCCGCGGATCACCCGGCCCGCCAGGGTGAGCTGGACCGGCGCTTCGGTGCGGAGCGGGGTGCGCCGGGCGTACGGGGAGCGCTCGAACGCCTCCTTGAGGGCCGCCAGGTCGCGTTCGTCCGCGATGTCCGCGTCACGCTCGTCGCCGCCGGGGAGCTCGTCGGGGCCCAGCATGGGCAGCGGCAGCTCCTCGAAACGGGACTCCACCCAGGCGTGGAAGCGGGTGCCGCGGCGGGCGGCGGGCTGCGGCGGCTTCGGCATCGGGCGGGCCAGCTCCTGGGCGAAGCCGTCCGGGTCGGCCGCGAGCCGCAGCAGGTCCGAGGCGGTGAGCGAGGCGGGCAGGGGCACCTCGTGGCTGGTGGCGCGGGCGCGGCGGAGCTCGGTGGTGAGGGCCTCCAGGTCGCGGTCCCAGGAGGCGATGGCCCGGCGCTCCTCGGGGGTGAGGACGCGGT
>NZ_JBJHPC010000260.1:0-9883 GCF_045257485.1 Streptomyces sp. YS-3
GGTCCTGGGGGCACGGCTGACGTTCCGCAACGCGGCGCCGGAGGGGGCCGGGGGCGGCCCCCGCTCGGCGGGGGGTGCCATCGCGGTGCTGTGGCTCCCGGAACACGCCCCGACGGCGACGGGAAGCTTCCCGGTTCTGCCGCCCCAGGTGTAGCGCGTGGGGCGGGTGGTTCCGCCCGTCCCCGCGCAGCCCGAAGGCCCCCGGAGCAGCACACGCTCCGGGGGCCTTCGGTACGTCAGGGGCGCGGGTCAGACCCGCTCGCGTACGGTCGGCGCCGCCGCCGCGCCCGCGTCGGCCGAAGCCGGCGCATCGGTCTCGGCCGGCGCCTCCGCGGGCTTCGCAGCCGCGTCCGGCCCGGCCCCCCGCAGCGGCACCTCCTTCACGAACAGCGAGGCCAGCACCGCCCCGAGGGCCACGGCCGCGCCGAGGACGAACGCCCCGTGCGTCCCGGAGGACACCGCGTGCTGGTACGCCTCGCGGAGCGGAACCGGCAGCTTCGCCAGGCTGGCCGCGTCGAGCTGGGCGGACCGCTCGGTGATCCCGGCCCCGCCGCGCGCCGACATCTCGTCCTGGACCCGGCTGTTGAAGAGCGCGCCCATGATGGCCACACCGAAGGACGAGCCGAGCGTACGGGCCAGCGTGCTCGTCGAGGAGCCGACGCCGATGTCCCTCATCTCGACGCTGTTCTGCGCGACCAGCATGGTGATCTGGAGCAGGCAGCCCATGCCCGCGCCGAGCACCGCCATGTAGAGGCCGGAGGTGAGGCGCGTGGTGCCGGTGTCCATGGTGGACAGCAGGTACAGGCCCGTCACCATCAGGAGGCTGCCGACGATCGGGAACGCCTTGTAGCGGCCGGTCGAGGTCGTCACACGGCCCGCGAAGAGCGACACCACGGTCATCGACAGCAGCATCGGAAGCAGCAGCAGACCGGAGTTGGTCGCGGACGCGCCCTGTACGGACTGCTGGTAGAGCGGCAGGAAGAGGACCGCGCCGAACATCACGAAGCCGGTGATGAAGGCGATCGTCGCCATCAGCGAGAAGTTGCGGCTGCGGAAGATGTGCAGCGGCACTATCGGCTCGGCCGCCTTCGTCTCGACGAAGAAGAAGCCGACCAGGGACGCCACGCCGAGCGCGATCAGCTCCATGATCCGGGCCGAACCCCAGGCGTACTCCGTCCCGCCCCACGTGGTGACCAGCACGATCGCGGTGATGCCGATGGTCAGCAGCACCGTACCGAGGTAGTCGATCTTCGGCTTGGACTTCTTCTTCGGCAGGTGCAGGACGGCGGTGACCATCGTGAGGGCGACCGCGCCGAGCGGCAGGTTGATGTAGAAGGACCAGCGCCAGCCGAGGTGGTCGGTGATGGAGCCGCCGACCAGCGGGCCGCCGATCATGGCGATGCCCATGACGCCGGCCATCATGCCCTGGTACTTGCCCCGCTCCCGCGGCGGGATCAGCTCACCGATGATCGCCATGACGCCGACGATCAGACCGCCCGCGCCCAGGCCCTGGATCGCCCGGAAGCCGATCAGCTGGCCCATGTCCTGGGCCATGCCGCTGAGGGCGGAGCCCGCGAGGAAGACGACTATGGAGCTGAGGAAGGCGCCCTTGCGCCCGTACATGTCGCCGAGCTTGCCCCAGATGGGCGTGGAGGCGGCGGTGGCCAGGGTGTAGGCGGTGACCACCCAGGACAGATGGGCCATACCGCCCAGGTCACCGACGATGGTGGGCATCGCGGTGCCCACGATCATGTTGTCCAGCATCGCGAGGAGCATCGCGATCATCAGGGCCAGCAGGACCACACGGACGCTGCGCTGCTTGGGTCCCGCCTCTGGAGCCGCGGCCTTGTCGGCCTCCGGCTGAATCTGTTGTGCCATGTCTCCCACTCCCTGCCCCACACTTACTTGCCGCCCGGCTAGTTACTACACTGGGGAAAGTAGACCCCCTACTAGCCGGGCGTCAAGTAAGTTTTCAGGAGAGCTCGATGGCCAGAGGCAACACCCGCCAGCGCATCCAGGATGTGGCCCTGGAGCTCTTCGGCGAGCAGGGGTACGAGAAGACCTCGCTGCGCGAGATCGCGGCGCGGCTGGACGTCACCAAGGCGGCTCTCTACTACCACTTCAAAACCAAGGAAGACATCCTGGTGAGCCTCTTCCAGGATCTCACCGGGCCGATGGACGAGCTGCTGGAATGGGGGCGTACGCAGCCGCAGACCTTGGATTCGAAGATCGAGATCCTACGGCGTTACAGCGACACCCTGACCGGCGCCGCCCCCCTCTTCCGCTTCATGCAGGAGAACCAGGCCACCGTCCGCGAGCTGTCCATCGGGGAGAACTTCAAGGACCGCGTCCTGGCGATGGTCGAGCTGCTCAAGGACCCGGGCGCCCCCCTCGCCGACCAGATCCGCTGCTTCACCGCGCTCTTCTCCATGCACGTGGGCATGCACGCCCTCAAGGACCTCGAAGGCGACCCCGAGGAGAGGCGCAAAGCCATCCTCGAAGTCGCCATCGATCTGGTGACGCAGGCCCACGGCGGGGGCGGGTCCGTCAGACCTTGACGCCCGCGGTGCGCAGGAAGGCGACCGGGTTCACGGCCGAGCCGTAGTTCGCGGTCGTGCGGATCTCGAAGTGCAGGTGCGGGCCGCTGGTGTTGCCGGTGTTGCCGGAGAGGGCGATCCGCTGGTCGGTGGAGATCGTCTGCCCGATACGGACGTCGATCCGCGACAGATGCGCGTACTGGGAGTACGTGTTGTCGGCGTGCCGGATGACGATGGCGTTGCCGTACGCGGGGCCGTCGCCGCCGCCGTTCGGGCCCGCCTTGACCACGGTGCCCGTGTGCACGGCCTTGACCGGGGTGCCGACCGGCACGGCGAAGTCCTGGCCGGAGTGCTTGTGCGCCCACATCGAGCCACCGGTGCCGAAGGTGGCGCTGAGCTTGTACGTGTCCACCGGGTCCACCCAGCCGGCGGCCTTCTTCGCCGCCGCCTGCTTGGCCTGCGCGGCCTGCGTGGCCGCCTTGGCCAGCGCGTCGGCCTGCGCGGCGACGGACGCGGCGGCGCCGGCCCTGACCGGGGAGCCCGCCGTGTCGGCCGCGACGGCCGTCCCGCCACCCAGCAGGGCCGTCACTCCCAGGCCGGCGCCCACGGCGGCGGCGCACAGGCGCAGGACGGTCGGGCGGGGGGTGCGGGAAGCGAGGCGCTGGGACATGCGGGGACATCCTCCGGGAGGGACGACTGGGGGCAGGAACAGGCCCGGCACACGAGCGGCGCACCGGGCTGCATACCTTGGTAACCCGCACCCCCGTTACCGCCCAAACCGCCCATCTACTACTGAAAGCCGTATCGATCAGCGCGGGAATGCGGCCGGGGCAGCGGCCATCGCCTGCTACCGGCGCTAGTAGGGCCCCGCGGGCCTGTGCGGCTTGTCACCGCGGGGCACCGCCCGGAGTGACCTGAGTCCCCCTTTCCGGGGCCGAGGCCCGTGTGCGCGGCTACGCTGACGCGTCGTGGAACCCGGACTGCTCACCGCCAAGGTCGCCTCGGCCGCCGTCGCCCCACTGATCCGCCGCCTGTTCACCGCTGAAGGCGCCGGTGCCGGCCTGGCCGACCGCCCGGTCCGGATCTCCTCGTACGTCTCCTTCCGGGGCGAGCGGCGCACCCTCGGCCAGGCGGAGCTGCGCACCCTCGCCGCCAAGCTGGTCAGGGCCGCCCTGCGGGCCGGAGAGCGGCCGTTCCCGGCCGACGAGGAGCGGGCCGTGGCCGACGCCCTCGCCCGCACCCTCCACGCCCTCGGCGAGCTCACCCTCAGCGACGCCGAAGCCGTCGCGCTGGGCCACCGGGAGCTCGCGCGGGAGCTGCGTCGCGCGGGCGACCACCCCGAGCGCCACCTCTCCGCGGACGCCACCCACTTCTACGAGCGCCTGCTCGACACGAGCTGTCTGCACATCCTGAACTTCTTCACCCAGCGCTCCACCTTCGTCGCCGCCACCCTCGTCGAGCAGAGCCGGCGGCAGAGCGAGCTCATCGCGCGCGTGGACGAGCTGATCGCCCGTACCCCGAGGGCGGACGCCCAGGACGCCGGTTTCGAGGCGCGTTATCTCGCTCAGCTGGCCAAGAAGCACGGCAAGCTGACGATCTACGGGATCGACCTGGCCAACTCGCCCCGCAAATGGCCGCTGGACACCGCGTATCTGCGGCTGGAGGCGGTCGGCCGCCCGTCCGGGTGGGGGCGTGCGTACCAGGAGCGCACGCCGGTTCCGGGCGCCGTGAGCGCCGGAGAGGACTTCGCCCCCCGGCCCGCCGACCGCGTGCTCGCCGACCACGAGCGCGTCCTGCTGCGCGGCGAGGCGGGCTCCGGCAAGACCACGCTCGTCCAGTGGCTCGCCCTGTCCGCCGCGCGCGACGACCTCGACCACGCCACCGCGTACCTCTACGACCGCATCCCCTACGTCCTGCCGCTGCGCACCCTGACCCGCCACGGCGCACGGCTGCCGGCGCCCAGGGACTTCCTGGCCGCCGTCGGCTCACCGCTGGCGGGCGAGCAGCCGCGCGGCTGGGAGGCCAGGGTCCTGGGGGACGGGCGCGGTCTGCTTCTGGTCGACGGCATCGACGAGATCCCGGATGCCGAGCGGACCGCCACGCGCGCGTGGCTGAGCGAGCTGATCGAGGCCTACCCCGGCAACCGCTGGCTGGTCACCTCGCGCCCCTCGGCGGTCGGCGAGGACTGGCTCGGCGAGGAGGGCTTCACCGAGCTCATGCTCTGCCCGATGAGCCTCGCGGACGTGGCCGCGTTCGTCCGGCGCTGGCACACGGCGGCACGGAACGGCGCCGAGGACGACGCCGAGCTCACCGCGTACGAGAGCCAGCTTCTCCAGGCCGTGCGCACCAAACCGGACCTGGGGCGCCTGGCCACCAACCCGCTGATGTGCGGTCTGATCTGCGCCCTCCACCGCGACCGGCGCGGCTTCCTGCCGTACGGCCGCAAGGACCTGTACGACGCGGCGCTCTCCATGCTGCTCATCCGCCGCGACCGCGAGCGTGACATGCGGGTGCCCGAGCGCCGCCAGGAGCCACAGCTCCAACTGCTCCAGCGGCTCGCGTACTGGCTGATCCGCAACGGCCGCACCGAGATGGACCGCGCCCGCGCCGAATCGGTCATCGCGGACCTGCTTCCCTCCGTCCCGGAGCTCGCCGAACTCGGCGACGCGCGGGCCGTGTTCGAGCACTTCCTGCACCGCTCCGGCCTGCTGCGCGAACCGGCCCCCGGCACCGTCGACTTCATCCACCGCACCTTCCAGGACTATCTGGGGGCCCGGGCCGCCGTGGAGGCCGGCGACCTGGGCATGCTCGCCGCCCACTCCGCCGACGGCCAGTGGGAGGACGTCATCCGCATGGCCGTCGCCCACGCGCGCCCGCGCGAACGCGTGGAGCTGTTCGAGGAGCTCCTGGCGTACGGCGACGCGCACGCCGACCCCACCGTGCGCACCCGGGTCCATCTGCTCGCGGCGACCTGCCTGGAGCACGCGTCCGCACTCACCGCCACGGTGCGGGCCGAGGTCGAGACGCGCACGGCGGCGCTGATCCCGCCGCGCGACCTGGCGGCGGCACGGGCGCTCGCGTCGGCCGGGCCGATGATCCTCGACCTGCTGCCCGGCCCCGCAGGGCTGGACAAGCACACGGCCGAGCTGGTGGTCGTCGCCGCCTCGCACGTGAAGTCGGAGCGCGCGATCCCGTTCCTGGCCCGCTTCGGCCGCCACCCCGCGCGACGGGTGCGGGCCCAGCTCGTCTGGGCGTGGGGGCGGTTCGACACACGTCAGTACGCGGACGAGGTCATCGCCGGGGTGGATCCCGAGGACCTGCTCTTCACCGTCACTTCCGAAGAGCAGCTGCGCGCCCTGGGAGGCTTCGGCACCCGCAGCGGGCTGGAGGCGCGCGGCGACTTCACGGCGCGGGCCCTGGGCGCCTACGCGGCGGAGGCCTCCCTCACCCGAGTGAAGATCAGCGAGAACGCCGTCCTGGAGGACCTGTCGTTCCTCGCGGGCCCGCATCCGCTCACCGACCTGAGCGTGAACGACTGCGACCGGCTCACCGACCTGTCGGGGTTGCGGGACAAAACGTTGACCGGGCTCTCGCTCACCCGGATCGGTAACGCGGACCTGAGTCCGCTGGCCTCACTGCGCCGGCTGCGCTCGCTCGCCTTGACCGGCGACCGGCTGTCCTGGGCGCCGGTCTCGCTCCCGGCGGGCTCGCTCGAGTCACTCGACGTCACCGGGGTGGCCGCGGCCGACCTGCGGGGCCTGGCCGACCGCGTCCCTGCCCTCAGCGGTCTTCACCTGGGGCCGTGGAGCAGCCCCGAGAGCGCGGAGGAGTGGGCCGAGGTGGCCCGCATACCCCACCTGCGCACCCTCCAGGTGACGGGGGCGTCACTGGCCATGGCCCCGCCCGCGCTCACCCTCCCGTCGGTGTTCCAGCTCGTTCTGGTCGACCACGTGCCACCGAGCGCCCTCACCCGCCTCGCGGACCTTTTTCCGCGCCTGCACGTCCTGAGTCTCTGGGCGGCCCAGCAGCAGTACGACCTACGCCGGGTCGTGGTCCCGCCGACACTGATCCACATCGACTTCCTCGCCATGCGACCCGTGCTCGGCATCGACCGGCTGCCCGAGGGCGTCCAGGTGTTCGTGGGCGGAAAGCCCCTGCCCTGAGCGGCTACACCGTCCCCTGCCACGTCGGGCCGCGTGGATCGACGCGTGGAGCCACGTGACACCGCGCACGAAAAGGGGCTGCCCCGGCCCGTACGGACGACATCGTGTCCGTACAGCCGGGGCAGCCCCTTGGGACGAGCCCCTGGAGGCTACGCCTCCTTGCTCAGGTTCGGGCCGGCGCCGCCGGCCGCCTGCTCGATCGGCGGGACGTCGGGCAGCGCCGACTTCTCCTCGCCGCGGAAGGTGAAGCTCTTCGCCTCGCCCTCGCCCTCGGTGTCGACGACCACGATGTGACCGGGGCGCAGCTCACCGAAGAGGATCTTCTCGGAGAGGATGTCCTCGATCTCGCGCTGGATCGTCCGGCGCAGCGGCCGGGCGCCCATGATCGGGTCGTAGCCCTTCTTCGCCAGGAGCGACTTCGCGTCCGCGCTGAGCTCGATGCCCATGTCGCGGTCCTTCAGACGCTCGTCCACCTTGGCGACCATGAGGTCGACGATCTGGATGATGTCTTCCTCGGTGAGCTGGTGGAAGACCACCGTGTCGTCGACACGGTTGAGGAACTCGGGGCGGAAGTGCTGCTTCAGCTCCTCGTTGACCTTGACCTTCATCCGGTCGTAGTTCGACTTGACGTCGCCCTGGGCCGCGAAGCCCAGGTTGAAGCCCTTGGAGATGTCCCGGGTGCCGAGGTTCGTGGTCATGATGATGACCGTGTTCTTGAAGTCGACGACCCGGCCCTGGGAGTCGGTCAGACGACCGTCTTCCAGGATCTGGAGCAGGGAATTGAAGATGTCCGGGTGGGCCTTTTCGACCTCGTCGAAGAGGACGACGGAGAAGGGCTTGCGGCGGACCTTCTCGGTCAGCTGACCGCCCTCTTCGTAACCCACGTATCCGGGCGGGGAGCCGAAGAGACGCGAGACCGTGTGCTTCTCGCTGAACTCCGACATGTCGAGGGAGATCAGCGCGTCCTCGTCACCGAAGAGGAATTCGGCGAGCGTCTTGGAGAGCTCGGTCTTACCGACGCCGGACGGACCGGCGAAGATGAACGAGCCACCGGGGCGCTTGGGGTCCTTCAGACCCGCACGGGTGCGCCGGATCGCCTGGGAGAGCGCCTTGATGGCGTCCTTCTGGCCGATGACGCGCTTGTGCAGCTCGTCCTCCATGCGCAGCAGACGGGAGGACTCCTCCTCCGTCAGCTTGAAGACGGGAATGCCGGTCGCGGTCGCGAGGACCTCGGCGATGAGCTCGCCGTCGACCTCGGCGACGACGTCCATGTCGCCGGCCTTCCATTCCTTCTCGCGCTTGGCCTTCGCGGCGAGCAGCTGCTTCTCCTTGTCGCGGAGAGAGGCCGCCTTCTCGAAGTCCTGGGAGTCGATGGCCGACTCCTTGTCGCGGCGCACGCCCGCGATCTTCTCGTCGAACTCGCGGAGGTCCGGCGGCGCGGTCATCCGGCGGATGCGCATCCGGGAACCGGCCTCGTCGATCAGGTCGATCGCCTTGTCCGGCAGGAAGCGGTCCGAGATGTACCGGTCGGCCAGGGTGGCGGCCTGGACCAGCGCCTCGTCCGTGATGGACACACGGTGGTGCGCCTCGTACCGGTCGCGCAGACCCTTGAGGATCTCGATGGTGTGCGGCAGCGACGGCTCGGCGACCTGGATGGGCTGGAAGCGGCGCTCGAGAGCGGCGTCCTTCTCCAGGTGCTTGCGGTACTCGTCGAGCGTGGTGGCACCGATGGTCTGGAGCTCACCGCGGGCCAGCATCGGCTTCAGGATCGAGGCGGCGTCGATGGCACCCTCGGCGGCGCCGGCACCCACGAGGGTGTGGAGCTCGTCGATGAACAGGATGATGTCGCCGCGGGTGCGGATCTCCTTGAGGACCTTCTTCAGGCGCTCCTCGAAGTCACCGCGGTAGCGCGAGCCGGCGACCAGCGCGCCCAGGTCCAGGGTGTAGAGGTGCTTGTCCTTGAGGGTCTCGGGCACCTCGCCCTTGACGATGGCCTGCGCCAGGCCCTCGACGACGGCGGTCTTGCCGACGCCGGGCTCGCCGATGAGCACCGGGTTGTTCTTGGTACGGCGGGACAGCACCTGCATGACCCGCTCGATCTCCTTCTCGCGCCCGATGACCGGGTCGAGCTTGGACTCACGAGCGGCCTGGGTGAGGTTCCGGCCGAACTGGTCGAGGACGAGGGAGGTCGAAGGCGTGCCCTCGGCCGGGCCGCCCGCGGTGGCGGCTTCCTTGCCCTGGTAGCCGGAGAGCAGCTGGATGACCTGCTGCCGCACCCGGTTGAGATCGGCGCCCAGCTTCACGAGGACCTGGGCGGCGACGCCCTCGCCCTCGCGGATCAGGCCGAGCAGGATGTGCTCGGTGCCGATGTAGTTGTGGCCGAGCTGGAGGGCCTCGCGGAGCGACAGCTCCAGGACCTTCTTGGCACGCGGGGTGAAGGGGATGTGACCGGACGGGGCCTGCTGGCCCTGACCGATGATCTCCTCCACCTGCTGACGGACCGCCTCAAGAGAAATCCCGAGGCTCTCCAGGGCCTTAGCGGCGACACCCTCACCCTCGTGGATCAGGCCCAGGAGAATGTGCTCGGTGCCGATGTAGTTGTGGTTGAGCATCCGGGCTTCTTCCTGAGCCAGGACGACAACCCGCCGCGCGCGGTCGGTGAACCTCTCGAACATCGTTAATCGCTCCTCAGAGCGGTCGGGCAGTAAGGGGTCGGTCCCCTCCCTGTCCTTCCGCATGCTAGTCCCGTGGGACGGGACAGCTCATTCCAACTGCCGACATCCGACCCGATCACCCCCGCCCAGGCGGGGAAAGTTGCTGCCGAACAGTCGACAACTGCTCCAACTCGATGGTGCGAGACGATGTTCCCGCAGGCCAAGCAGATACCCCTGTCTCCACTACGCCGATGGCGAACGCGAGACGGCCCGGCGGGCTCCACGCCCCTCCCCACTAGGAATGTCTTACCCGCAAGCACCGACAGTCCATGCGGCGCGCCCCGGTTCCCTCAGCTACGGGCGAACACACTTGCGCCGCCGAATGCTTCCGCACGCCCCCGTTACCGCTACGGAACGCAACCGTCCGGAAACTCCACGTAACTCCGGGCCGTTTCAGGAGTTGCTCCGGTCATGGCCCTCACCGTGCCCTCCCCCGCGCTCCCGGCTCCGCCCGGGCCGGTGCCCCCGC
>NZ_JBJHPC010000027.1:0-28966 GCF_045257485.1 Streptomyces sp. YS-3
GAAGGAGGGCAGGGCGCCGGAGGGGCTTCGGGGGCCGGGGCCCGGGTGCGGGGAGGAGATCCTCGTACGCGGGGAGTCCCGGCGGGGGACTACTTCAGGCCGAGCGTGTCGCAGGCGGCCTTGTAGTTCGAGGTGCAGATCTCGTCGATCTTGTAGATACCGTCCTTGATGACGGTGTCCTTGATGTTGTCCTTGGTCAGCGACACGACCGGGAGGATCACCGACGGGACGCCCTTGGTGGTCGGGCTGTCGACCTTGGACTTCGCGATCGAGTCCAGCTTCTCACCCTTGGCCAGGGCGACGGCCATCTCGGCCGCGATCGGGCCTTCCTGGACGTACGGCTTGTAGACGCTCATGAACTGCTCACCCGCGACGATGCGCTGCACGCCGGCGAGTTCGGCGTCCTGGCCGGTGACCGGGGGAAGCTTGGAGAGACCGGCGGCCTTCAGGGCCGTGATGATGCCGCCCGCCATGCCGTCGTTGGCGGAGTAGACACCGATGATCTTGTCCTTGCCCAGGGCCGAGATCGCGCCCTCCATGTTGGCGTTGGCGTTCTCCGGCTTCCACTCCTTGGTGTCGTACTCCTTGCCGATGTTCACCTTGCCGTCGAGCTCGGCGTGCGCGCCCTTCTTGAAGAAGGCGGCGTTGGGGTCGGTGATCGCGCCGTTCATCATCACGATCTGGCCGTCCTTGGCCTTCGCGCCCAGCGCGTCGACCAGGGCCTTGCCCTGCACATGACCGACCTGCTCATTGTCGAACGAGGTGTACGCGTCGATCGGACCCTCGGCCAGACGGTCGAAGGCGACGACCGGGATGCCCTGGTCCTTGGCCTTCTTCACCGCGCCCGCGATCGCCTTGGAGTCCACCGCGTCCACGATCAGCGCGTCGACCTTGTTGGTGATCATCGTGTCGACCTGCTGCGTCTGCGTCGTCGCGTCCTGCTTGGCGTTGGCGTAGACGATCTTGCCCTTGCCGTTGGTCAGCTCGCTGACCTTCTTCTCGATGAGCGGCTTGTCGAACTTCTCGTAACGCGCGGTCTGGTTCTCCGGCAGGAGCAGACCGATCTTGATCGCGTCGCCCTTCTTGGAGCCGGTCGACTCCTTCGTCTTGTCGCCCGACTCCTTGGCGCTGCCGCAAGCGGCGAGAGAGACGGCCATCGCGGTGGCGGCCACGGCCACGGCGGCACGACGCATACGCGTGTTCATTCTGGAACCTCCCTGACGAGGCCGCGACGTTGCGGCCGAGGTGGCTGGAAGTCAACTCGGCCGCAGGGCCACCGTCAAGGAGTAAATCCTTAACGAGATGACAACGGTGCCATCCGTTATCTAAGTGAAGGCAGGAGCCCCGGCCGGAACAGCACTCTCCAACAGGGTGGAATCACCCATTTCACTCAGTACCAGAGCCAGCGCGCCGAGCACCTCGGCACGGCCGCCCAGGGCCCCCGGAAGGACCGAGAGCTGGCGCGCCGCACTGGGGATGGCGTACCGCGACACGGAGTCCCTGATGGGCCCCAGGACCAGCTCCCCGGCCTCGGCCAGGTCGCCGCCGAGGACCACCCGGCTGGGGTTGAGCAGGTTGCAGAGGTTGGCGACACCGCTGCCGATGTGACGGCCCACGTCCGCTACCACCCGGCGGCACCCCGGGTCCCCCTCGCGGGCCAGCTGGACCACCCGTTCCATGCTCAGGTCGGCCCCGTGGCTCGACTGGAGCAGCGGCAGCACGTACCGCGCCGCGGTGAAGGTCTCCAGGCAGCCCCGGTTGCCGCAGCGGCACACCGGGCCCGACTCGTCGAGGGTGATGTGGCCGATCTCGCCGGCCGTACCGCCCGGGCCCCGGTAGATCTGCCCGTCGATCACCAGACCGGCGCCGACACCGCTGGCCACCTTGATGTACGCCAGGTCCTTGACCCCGCGCCCGCTGCCCCACACCAGCTCGCCCAGGGCGCCGAGGTTGGCGTCGTTGTCGACGTACACCGGCACGCCGAGGCGGCCCGAGAGCTCCTCGCTGGGGTTGATGCCGGTCCAGCCCGGCAGGATGGACGTGGAGCCCAGCGTCCCGGACTCGACGTCGATGGGGCCGGGCACGCCCAGGCCCACTCCGATGACCTTGTCGGGGCCGATGCCGGTGGCCGCGATCAGGCGGTTGACCAGCTCTTCCGCCCGGCCGAAGCCCTGCGCGGAGGAGGCGTCGACATCGAGCGGCTCGGCCTCCTCGGCGAGCACCTGGTGGGCGAGGTTGCCCACCGCGACCCGAAGGTGGGTGTGGCCGAAATCGACGCCGATGACGATGCCCGCGGAGCCGCTGAGCGAGACGCTGCGGGCCCGCCGGCCGCCCGCCGAGGTGGGTGTGACCTCGACGGTTCCGCCGTCCTTCAGTTCACGAACGATATTGGAGACCGTGGCCGCGGACAGGCCCGTGGTCCTGGCGATCTCGGCCTGGGTGAGCGAGCCCGCCATGCGCACCGCGCGTACGACCCGCTCAAGGTTGGCCCGGTGCAATGACGTCTGCGACCCCGGAGTCTCCATCGACTCATCCACTCCCGCCGTAGGCGGGCGGCACGACGGCCGCCCCCACACGGGACCGCAGCATTGAGGCCCCGCCCTATCTCCAACATGTGAACTCTAAGCTGAGCCTTTCGGGTTGTCTCCCGTCAAGACCTGAGCAGTGGGACATGACACGGGACCGCCCGTCGGCGTGTCGCCGACGGGCGGTCCCGGGGTGGATACGGAGGGTGACGTACCGCTATTTGAGCGCTCCGGCCGTCAGTCCCGCGACGACCTGGCGCTGGAAGACGATGTACGCGGCGAGCACCGGCAGCATCGCCATCACCAGGCCCGCCATCAGACCGGACCAGTCGCCCTTGTACCCCTGGCTGGTCGCGAGCTCGACCAGGCCCTGGGAGAGCACCCGCTTGTCGGGGTCGGTGTTGAGCACCGTCGGCAGCATGTACTGGTTCCACTGCCCCAGGAAGTTGAAGATTCCGACGCTGATCAGACCCGGACGGGCCATCGGCAGCATCACCTGGAAGAAGGTACGGGTGTGCGAGGCGCCGTCGATCATCGCCGCCTCGGCGACCGAACTGGGCAGCGTCCGGAAGAACGAGGTGAGGAAGAAGACGGTGAACGGCAGTGAGTACGCGATGTAGACCAGGATCAGCCCGTGCGTGGTGTTCAGCAGGCTCAGGTTGTTCATCACGTAGAAGAGCGGCACCAGCGCCAGCATGATCGGGAAGCTCATCCCGCCGATGAACAGGTAGTAGATGAACCGGTTCCCGGGGAAGTCGAAGCGCGCGAGGACGTAGGCGGCCATCGAGCCGAGCAGCAGCGTGCCGATGAGCGAGCCGCCCACCACCAGGACGGTGTTGAGGAAGTAGTCGCTCATATGGGCCTGGGTCCAGGCCCGCGACCAGTTGTCGAAGTGCAGCTTGTCCGGGAGCGCCCAGGGGGTGGACAGGATCGAGTTGTCGTCCTTGAAGGACGCCATGACCGCCCAGAGCAGCGGGACGACGACCATGAACGCCCACAGGACGAGAACGCCGTGGGAGAAGACGTTGAGGGCCGCGCCCTCGCTCTTCTTCTCCTTTTGGACGGGCTCCGCCTGCTTGGCCACGGGCGGTCGCTCCTCGGCGAGGTCGGCGGTCGAGGTGTCAGTGGTCATGAGAACTCCAGCCGCTCGCGCCGGCCCAGTCGCATCACGACCGCCGCGAACAGCAGCGTGACGACGAGCAGCGCGACACCGATCGTGGTCGCGTATCCGGCCTGACCGTCGCGGAACGCCGACTGATAGACGTAGAGCGGCAGGACCGTGGTCGAGTAGTCGGGGCCGCCCGGGCCCACCGTCATGATCTGCACGGAGGCGAAGGCCTCGGCGCCCAGGGCGAGGATGCCCATGTACACCCAGCCGGACTGCACGGTGTCCCAGAGCAGCGGCAGGGTGATCCTGAAGAACGTGGTGAAGCGGCTGGCGCCGTCGAGCAGCGCCGCCTCGTAGAAGTCCCTGGGGATCGACGCCATCCCGGCCGAGAACAGCACGACGAAGAATCCGACCGTGGACCACACCAGCACGGCCATCACGCAGTACAGCGCCAGATCCGGGTCGCCCAGCCAGTTCGGCTGGACGCTGCCGAGACCGACCCCCTTGAGCGCGGAGTTGATCACGCCGTTGTTGGGGTTGTACGCGAACTGGAAGAGCAGGGCGACGATCGCGATCGAGAGCACCTGCGGAAAGAAGTAGGCGATTTTATAGAACCCGGAACCGCGCACTCCGGTAATGGCGGCGCCCTTTCGGCGCCGCCCCCCGACATTGAGCATGAAGGCGAAGAACAGCGCGAGGCCCAGTGTCACCAGCGGCAGCAGCAGGACGAAGAGCAGACTGTGCTGCAACGACTTCCAGAAGATGTCGTCGTCGAACATCCGCTTGTAGTTGTCGAAGCCGACCATCTTGAAGTCCGGGCTCAGACCGGTCCAGTCCGTGAAGGAGTAGTAGATGGACTGGATGAACGGCCAGATGACGAAGAGTGAGTACAACGCCAGTGGGAGTACCAGAAATCCCACGATGAACCGGTACTTGCCGTGTTGCATGGTTACCGACCCCGATCTGCTAGCGGGTGCCGCCGCTGGTGACGCCTGACCACTGCCGCTACTTCTTGTGCTTGTAGTGCTTGATGTTCTGGTCCTGGGCGGCCTTGTCGGCGTACCCCTGGATCTTCTTGATGGTCTCGGCCGGGGTGGCGCGGCCCGCCATCATCTCACCGAGACCGGCGACACCAATCTGCTCCTTCTGGAGCTTCACATACCAGTCCTGAAGCCGCGGGTTGACGACATTCGTGCCGGCCTTCTTCAGCGCGTCGACACCCGACTGCAGGGCGGTGGACAGCGCCAGGCCGTCCGTGCCGCCGTTGAAGGCGGAGAGCGACTTCACCTGGGAGGTGAAGTTCTTCGAGGAGGCCTCGCTGAGCATGATGCGCAGCTGCTCCATACCGCCGACCGGGTTCTTCGCCTTGGCCGGGACGATGAAGGGCTCACCGCCGGACGCCCAGATGGTGCCGAACGGCATCTTGTCGTTGCCGTCCAGGCTGGAGGGCGCGCCCACCATCATCTTGAAGTCCTTGGGCGTGGTGGGAGCGGCCTCGTTCTCCACCCAGGAGCCGTTCGGGATGAACAGCGCCTGCCCCTTGGTCCAGGCCGTCTGCGACTGGATGTGGGTCATACCGGGCGTGCCCTGGAGGATGTAGCCCTTCTTGAAGAGCTCGTAGTACGCCTCGAACGCGGCCTTGACGGCCGGGTGCTCCCAGGCCTTCGGCTCCAGGTTGTCGATGGCGTCCAGGACCTCACGGCCGCCGATCTTGGCGATGAAGGGGTAGAGCGAGAACGGCAGGTAGTACGGGTACTTGCCCGGGTAGGTCCAGCCCGCGATGCCCTGCTTCTTCGCCTTCGCGCACAGGGCGAGCATCTCGTCCCAGGTCTCGGGGTACTTCGCGTCGAGCTTGTCGAGCGCGGTCTGCGAGTACCAGACGCCGTACACGGTGTACGCGTAGTAGAAGACCCAGCACTGGTCGCCGTCGAACTGGCCCATCTCGACGATGCCCGGCCGCAGCGTGTCGCGGACCTTCTTGGCCGGGTCGTCGATGGAGGGCGCGTCCAGGAGCGGGGTCAGATCGGTGAGCTGGCTCTTTCCGACCAGGACGCCCATGTCCATCTGCTCGGCGCCCGAGTTGTCGATCAGGTCCGGCGGGGTGCCGCCGTTGAACTTCGGCTGAAGCTCCGACTGGATCTTCTGGGTCTTGTGGAAACTGATCTTCGCCTTCGGGAACGCCTTCTGGTAGACGGCGTTCGCGTCGGTGGCGTACTTGGTGCCGAAACCGCCGTCGAAGATGACGACGTCGAGAGGGGCCGACTCATTCACCGCGAGCGGGTTCTTGTCGGATTTGGTGCCCTTCTCTACCTTCTTGTCGCCGCCGCTGTCGCCGCTCGCGCAGGCGGACAGGAAGCCCATCGCCGGAACGGTGATCAGACCGAGCGCCGCGGAACGCTTGATCAGATCGCGACGGCCCAGGCCCTCATTGCTCTCGTGGGCGGAGGTGGATCCCATGCTCAAGTCCTCGCCTTCTCCAGGACTCAGGCGGTGTACCGGTCGCCCGTACCGAATCGCCTACCGGCGAAGGGCCCCGCCACCGCGGTCAGTTGTGCTGAAGCTTGGGTAGTGCAGGGTACGCAGCGGATACGCCGGATGTGCGGAGGATGACGTGCCGTTGCTTCCCCGACGTCCCCCGTCCCCCGAGCCGGCCGGTTTCCCGGCGGAGCGGACGCCGACAGGTATAGTCCACTTTCCGTCAACTGAGCAAGATCGAAAGCATGGTTGGACGGCATCCTTTCCCGAGTTGAGACCTCTTGGATATCTGATGGCGGAGCGCGGTGGGCCGGACCCCCGCGAGCCTCTCGTGGCGTCCCGGAACGCCCGGGCCATTTGCCCTCAACGCCCTTGACAGCACCGTCGGCTTGCCTTCCTACTGGATCCTGCATTTTCCGCCTGACAACGTTGTCCAGATCGTATGACCGATGTCCGCCCGGTCCTCGCCGGGCTGCGCTCTGTCATGCGCCCGCCAATGGAAAGGCCCCGTATGCTGCCCAGATCCCGGCTCCGACAAGGGCCCGCGGTCGCCCTCGCGGCGGCCTCCTTCCTCCTCGTGGTCACCGCCCAGGGAGCCGCGACGGCCCAGCCCGCCGCCGCCCGGCCCCCGGGGGCGGCCCAGGAGTTCCGTACCTCGTTCGAGACCGGCCAGCCGCAGCCCGACTGGCGCGACACCGTGGACAGGGGCCCGGACGGGAGCAAGCGCGCCTCGGGCGTCGACGGCGGCTTCGCCGCCGGTATACCGGGCAGCGTCACCGACCGGGTGACGACCGTGCGGGCGAGCGCCGAGAACGACGGCTCCGGCGAGGTGAAGGAGAACCTCGTCGACGGCCAGCCGAGCACCAAATGGCTCGCCTTCCAGCCCACCGCCTGGCTGGAGTTCGACCTCGACAGCCCGGTCAAGGTCGTCACCTACGCCCTGACCTCGGCCAATGACGCGGCCCCGCGCGACCCCCGGGACTGGACGCTGAAGGGCTCGGCGGACGGCGTCACCTGGACCACGCTGGACACCCGCTCGGGTGAGACGTTCGCCTCGCGCTTCCAGACCAAGGCGTACGACTTCACCAACTCCACGGCGTACGCGCACTACCGCCTGGAGATCACCCACAACAGCGGCGCCGACCTCACCCAGCTCGCCGATGTGCAGTTCTCCGACGGAGACACCGGCGCCCCGGTCCCCCCGGACATGCGGACGCTGCCGGACCGCGGACCCGGCGGCTCCCCCACCGCCAAGGCCAACGCCGGATTCACCGGAAAGAGGGCCCTGCGTTACGCCGGTACGCACAAGGCGCGGGGCCGGGCCTACTCGTACAACAAGATCTTCGACGTGGACACCCGGATCGGCCGGGACACCGTGCTCGACTACAAGATCTTCCCGTCGATGCCGGAGACCGACCTCGGCTACCCCGCCACCAACGTGTCGGTGGACCTCGCCTTCACCGACGGCACCTATCTGAGTGACCTCAGGGCCCTCGACGCGCACGGCGGGCAGCTCACCCCCCAGGGCCAGGGCGCGGCGAAGACGCTCTACGTCAACCAGTGGAACGAGGTGTCCTCGCGCATCGGCGCGGTGGCCGCGGGCAAGACCGCCGACCGGATCCTGGTGGCGTACGACTCGCCCAAGGGGCCCGCGAAGTTCCAGGGCTGGATCGACGACCTCTCGATCGCCCCGAAGAAGCCGGAGAAGCGCCTCGCGCACCTCTCCGACTACGCGCTGACCACCCGCGGCACCAACTCCAGCGGCTCCTTCTCGCGCGGCAACACCTTCCCGGCGACGGCCGTCCCCAACGGGTTCAACTTCTGGACCCCCGTGACCAACGCGGCCTCGCAGGACTGGCTGTACGACTACGCGCGGCGCAACAACGCCGACAACCTGCCCACCCTGCAGGCGTTCTCCGCCAGCCACGAGCCGAGCCCCTGGATGGGCGACCGGCAGACCTTCCAGCTGATGCCGTCGGCGGCGGCCGGGACCCCGGACGCCTCGCGGACCGCGCGCGCCCTGCCGTTCCGGCACGAGAACGAGAGCGCCAAGCCGTACTACTACGGCGTCACCTTCGAGAACGGCCTCAAGGCCGAGATGGCGCCCACCGACCACGCGGCGGCCATGCGGTTCACCTACCCCGGTGACGACGCGAGCGTGGTCCTCGACAACGTCAACAACAACGGCGGCCTCACCCTCGACCCGTCGACCTCGTCCTTCACCGGCTACTCCGACGTCAAGAGCGGCCTCTCCGAGGGCGCCACCCGGCTCTTCGTGTACGGCGTCCTCGACGTACCGGCCACCGCCGGCGGCAAGCTGCCCGGGGGCGGCGGCGCCGATGTCACCGGCTATCTGCGGCTGAAGCCCGGCAAGGACCGCACGGTCACCCTGCGCCTGGCGACCTCGCTCATCGGCGTGGACCAGGCGAAGGCGAACCTGGCCGCGGAGATCCCGGCGGGCTCCTCCTTCGACCGGGTGAAGGCGCAGGCCCAGCGCGCCTGGGACCGGATCCTGGGCCGGGTCGAGGTCGAGGGCGCGAGCCACGACCAGCTGACCACCCTCTACTCCTCGCTCTACCGGCTCTACCTCTACCCGAACTCCGGCTTCGAGAAGGTGGGATCGAAGGACGTCTACGCCAGCCCCTTCTCCCCCGGCACCGGCCAGGACACCCCCACCCGCACCGGCGCGAAGATCGTCGACGGGAAGGTGTACGTCAACAACGGCTTCTGGGACACCTACCGCACGACCTGGCCGGCGTACTCGCTGCTCACCCCGGGACGGGCCGGCGAGATGGTCGACGGGTTCGTCCAGCAGTACAAGGACGGCGGCTGGATCTCGCGCTGGTCCTCGCCCGGCTACGCGGACCTGATGACCGGGACCAGCTCGGACGTGGCCTTCGCCGACGCCTATGTGAAGGGCGTGAAGTTCGACGGCGAGGCCGCCTACGAGGCCGCGCTCAAGAACGCCACCGTCGCCCCGCCGTCCGCGGGGGTCGGCCGCAAGGGCATGGACACCTCCCCCTTCCTCGGCTACACCCCGACCTCCACGCACGAGGGCCTGTCGTGGTCGCTGGAGGGCTACCTCAACGACTACGGCCTCGCCAAGATGGGCCAGGCGCTCTACGACAGGACCCACAAGTCCCGCTACAAGGAGGAGTCGGCGTACTTCCTGGGCCGGGCCCGCAACTACGTGAAACTCTTCGACCCCGAGGCGGCGAGTGCCGGTGCGGGCGCGCCCGGCTTCTTCCAGGGCCGGGACACCAAGGGCGGCCGGCGGGTGCCCAGCGCCTCCTACGACCCGCGGGTCTGGGGCTACGACTACACCGAGACCAACGGCTGGGGCTACGCGTTCACCGCCCCGCAGGACTCACGGGGCCTGGCCAACCTCTACGGCGGGCGCGCGGGCCTGGCGAAGAAGCTCGACGCGTTCTTCGCGACCCCGGAGACGGCCTCCCCCGACCTCGCCGGTTCGTACGGCTCCGTCATCCACGAGATGACCGAGGCCCGTGACGTCCGGATGGGCATGTACGGCCACTCCAACCAGGTCGCCCACCATGTGACGTACATGTACGACGCGGCCGGGCAGCCCTGGAAGACGCAGGAGAAGGTCCGCGAGGTGATGAACCGCCTCTACACGGGCAGCGCCATCGGGCAGGGCTACCACGGCGACGAGGACAACGGCGAGCAGTCGGCCTGGTACCTGTTCTCCGCGCTCGGCTTCTACCCGCTGGTCATGGGCAGCGGTGAGTACGCCGTCGGATCGCCCCAGTTCACCAAGGCGACCGTGCACCTGGAGAACGGCCGCGACCTGGTGGTCAAGGCGCCGAGGAACAGCGCCCGCAACCTCTACGTCCAGTCGCTGAAGGTGAACGGCAAGGCGTGGACGTCCACCGCGCTCCCCCATTCCCTGCTGGCCCGGGGCGGCACGCTGGACTTCGCGATGGGGCCGCGTCCCTCGGCCTGGGGCACGGGCGAGAAGGCGGCGCCGGTGTCGATCACGCACGACGGGAAGGTGCCGGTGCCGCCGGCCGACGCGATCGCGGGCAGCGGTCCGCTCTTCGACGACACCTCGGCGACGTCCGCCTCCTTCGACTCCGTCGAACTGCCGGTGAAGCCGGCCACGCGCGCGGTGCAGTACACCCTGACGTCCGCCGACCGGAGCAAGGCCCCCAAGGGGTGGGTCCTCCAGGGCTCTTCGGACGGGACGAAGTGGGTCGATCTGGACAGGCGCTCGGGCGAGTCGTTCACCTGGGACCAGCAGACCCGGGTGTTCACGGTGGCCCGGCCCGGCGCCTACGGGCACTACCGGCTGGTGCCGGCGGGCGGACCGGCGACGCTGGCCGAGATCGAGTTGCTGCGCTGACGGCCCCATCCGGGCGGCGCGCGTATCGAGTTGGCTGCTTTTACCTCAAGCCGATTGACATGTAAAGGAGTCATGGCAGGATTCCGGTGAAACCCGTGGCGCGTCTCGTCTGCTGAGGCGCGCCACGTCGCATCTGAGCCTCATGGATCATGGAGAACTACGTGGCCGAGAATCTGGCCAAGGATTCCGGGACTCCCGGGAGTTCCGGCAGCAAGCGCGGCCGGATAGCCGCGCGGCTCGGCGCCCTCGTGGCCGCCGCCGCCCTCGTCGGCGCCGGTGCGACGGCAGCCGTGGCGGTCGACCCGCCGAAGCCGTTCAAGGCCGCCCCGAAGCCGTCCGCGCCGTCACTCACGCGCTCCGGCGCGATGACCTCCGCGCCCAGCCCCGAGGCCCCCCAGTTCGACCTGTTCGCCGCGGACCGCGCCAACACGCTCTACGGCTACATCCGCGACGGCGGCGGCGCCCTCAGCCCGCGGGCCAGGATCGACACGGGCTGGGACCCCATCAAGTGGTCGGCCCAGGTCGACCACGACGCCGACGGGTACGCCGACGGCTGGTGGGAGTGGGACAAGAACGGCACGATGTACTTCGCCGCGGACGACTCCGAGACCCCGTGGACCGTCGGCGGCGGCTGGAACACCTACAACCTGGTGCTCTCCCCCGGCAACCTGGGCGGCGCCGGCGCGGGCGACCTGCTCGCCCGTGACACCACCGGCACGCTCTACCTGTACCTGGGCTACGGCAACGGCAAGGTGGCGAGCCGCTACAAGGTCGGCGGCGGCTGGAACACCTACAACCAGATCGCCGGCAACGGCGACCTGACCGGCGACGGCAAGAACGACCTCGTCGCGCGCGACGCCTCGGGCACGCTGTGGCTCTACAAGGGCACCGGCGACTACAAGGCCCCGTTCGAGGGCCGCACCCGGATCGGGGGCGGCTGGAACGCCTACAACGCGCTGTTCTCGATGGGCGACCTGGACCTGGACGGCACGACCGACCTCATCGCGCGCGGCACCGACGGCTCCCTGTGGCGCTACTCGGGCACGGGCAACGCGGCGGCGCCGTTCGCGGGGCGCAAGAACATCGGGACGAGCGGCTGGAACACGTACCGGCTGTTCTTCTGATCCGCCCGGGCGGATGACCCGACGGGTCCGGGGCCGCACTCCCGCAAGGGGGTGCGGCCCTTTCGTGTCCGCAGTCAAACAGGTTGACACGTAAGGGAGTTGTGTAAGGATCTCGCTGATCACGTGACGTGTTCGGCGCACGGTTCCACAGGGGTGCCCGGTGCCGCGTCATGGCTCATCGACCCCATGGAGAGACACGTGGCCAAGTCTTCAGGCCGTACGCCCGGGCGGACGGCTTCCCGTCTCGCCGCCGCGGCCGTCGCCGCCGCCCTTGTCGGCACCGGCGCGACCGCCTTCGCGGCCGATCAGCCGACCCCCTCCGCCAAGGCCGCGGTGAAGGCCGGCGCCGCGCGGGCCGCCGCGCACGCGCACGCCGCCAGGGGCGCCGGGCACGGTGTCACCAAGTCCGGCGACCCCAACGGCGCCTACCCGGTCTTCGCGCTCATCGGTGTGGACCACTCCGGCAACAGCTTCTCCTATCTGCCCGACTCCGAGGGCAGCTTCGCGTCCCGGATGCTGTTCGAGGAGGGCCAGGGCGGCCTGAAGAACGGCGCCCAGGTCGACAACGACGCCGACGGCGTCGCGGACGGCCTCTGGAAGTGGGACGCCAACGGCACGATGACGTACGAGCCGCTGCTCGAACCGGAGACCACCGTCGTCGGCGGCGGCTGGAACATCTACGACACGCTGCTCTCCCCGGGCAACCTCGGCGGCGCGGACGGCGGCGACCTGCTGGGCCGCGACGCCTCGGGCACGCTCTATCTGTACCTGGGCTACGGCAACGGCAAGCTGACCTCGCGCTACAAGGTGGGCGGCGGCTGGGGCCAGTACACGGCCCTGGCCGGCAACGGCGATCTGACCGGTGACGGCAAGGCCGACATCGTGGCGCGCGGCGGCGACGGCACCCTGTGGCTCTACAAGGGCACCGGCGACTACAAGGCGCCCTTCGAGCCGCGCACGAAGATAGGCGGCGGCTGGAACATCTTCAACGCCATCGTCTCCTCGGGCGACGTGGACCTCGACGGCACCACGGACCTGCTCGGCCGCGACGCGGCGGGCGCGCTGTGGCTCTACAAGGGCACCGGCGACGCCGCGGACCCGTACAAGTCGCGCGTGAAGATCGGGAACGGCGGCTGGAACACGTACCGGCTGCTGTTCTGACGCCTTCCCGGCGGCTTCGAGCCACGCGCGATAACCGGAGGGCCGCATTCCTGTAGGGGAATTGCGGCCCTTTTGGGCGTTTTCGGGATACGCGTGGTGAACGAGAGGCGAGAAATAGCTGTTGTCTTGATCCCCTTTGTCGCCAAGCGGGTTGACAGGTAAAGGAGTCGTGAAACGATTCCGCTGAACTCGTGACGCGACTCGACACCCGAGTCGCACCACGTCTCATTCACGACCAATGGAGACATACGTGGCCAATATCTCTGGCCGTAAGCGTGGACGGATAGCTTCCCGTCTCGCTGCCGCGGCGGTCACCGCCGCCCTCGTCGGCACCGGCGCCACCGCCTTCGCCGCCGACAACCCCTCGGCGAAGCCGTTCAAGGCTCCGACGGCGAAGCCGGCCAAGGGCGCGCTGACCGGCGCCCAGGCCGCGAACCCGGGCGACGCGCCGATCTTCGGCCTGTACGGCATCGACAAGTCCAACACCGTCTACTACTACGCCCCGGACGGCAACGGCGGCCTCGAGTCGCGCACGGGCTTCGACGGCAACACCGGCTGGAACTTCAAGTGGGTCGGCCAGGTCGACCAGGACGCCGACAACGTCGTGGACGGCGCCTGGCAGGCCGACTACAACGGCAACCTGTACTACGCCCCGGCCGACGGCTCCAACCCGATCACCATCGGGGGCGGCTGGAACACGTACAACGCCATGCTCTCCCCGGGCAACCTGGGCGGCGCCGGCGCCGGTGACCTCCTGGGCCGCGACTCCTCGGGGACGCTGTACCTGTACCTGGGCTACGGCACCGGCAAGATGACGTCCCGTTACACCGTCGGCGGCGGCTGGGGCCAGTACACGGCCCTCGCCGGCAACGGCGACCTCACCGGTGACGGCAAGGCCGACATCGTGGCGCGCGGCGGCGACGGCACCCTGTGGCTCTACAAGGGCACCGGCAACTACAAGGCGCCCTTCGAGGGCCGCACGAAGATCGGCGGTGGGTGGAACACCTACAACGCCATCTTCGCGCCGGGCGACATCGACCTCGACGGCAAGGCCGACCTCGTCGGCCGCGACGCCGCGGGCGCGCTGTACCTGTACAAGGGCACCGGCAACGCCGCGGACCCGTACAAGTCCCGCGTGCAGATCGGCACGGCCGGCTGGAACACGTACCGGCTGTTCTTCTGATCCGACCCGGTCTGATCCGACCTGACGGAGGGCCGTACCGCTTCGGCGGTACGGCCCTTCGGCGTCGCGGGGACCGTGCCAAGCGGTCGTGACGATTCCCGCACATATCTGTTTGGAAGATGTGAGAAAGCCGTGAAACGATCTCACTGATCCTATGGCGAGTCCCCCTGGTGGGACGCGCCATGTCTCAACAACTCCATGGAGAAATACGTGGCCAACACTTCTGGCCGTAAGGGCGGGCGCATAGCCGCCCGCCTCGCCGCCGCGGCGATCACCGCGGCGCTCGTCGCGACCGGCGCGTCCGCCGTCGCGGCGGAGCACCCCGCCAAGTCGGCCGGCTCCGCCACCGCGACGGCCAAGGCTCCCTCGTCGCTGCGCTCCGGCGCGGTGGCGGCGACGGCGCCGTCCCACTTCGGCCTGTACGGCATCGCGAGTGACGGCACCCAGTACGGCTACGGTCTGGACGGCAAGGGCGGCCTTGGCGACCGTGACCAGCTTGGATACGGCTTCAAGAACGACCGGGACGTCGTCCAGGTGGACAACGCCGGCGACGGTGACAACTCCAACGGCATCTGGTTCCGGGGCGCCGACGGCTACCTGGGCTACATGGCTTGGCAGGGTACGCCGCAGAACCTGGGCGGCGGCTGGAACACCTACAACCGCATCTGGTCGGTGGGCAACCTCGGCGGCGCCGCCGCGGGTGACCTGCTCGCCCGTGACGGCAGCGGCAACCTGTACATCTACCTCAACTACGGCAACGGCACGCTGACGTCCCGTTACAAGGTCGGCGGCGGCTGGGGCCAGTACACGCAGATCGCCGGCAACGGCGATCTGACCGGTGACGGCAAGGCCGACATCGTGGCGCGCGGCGGCGACGGCACCCTGTGGCTCTACAAGGGCACCGGCAACTACAAGGCCCCCTTCGAGGGCCGCACCCGGATCGGGGGCGGCTGGAACACGTACAACAGCCTCGTCTCCATCGGTGACATGGACTTCGACGGCAAGACCGACCTGGTCGCGCGCGGCAACGACGGCACCCTGTGGCGCTACTCGGGCACGGGCAACGCCTCGTCCCCCTACAAGTCCCGCGTGCAGATCGGCAGCGGCGGCTGGAACACCTACCGCCTGCTGTTCTGATCCCACCGGCACTTCTCTGAAGCGCCGCGCATGACGAAGGGCCGCACCCCCGAGAGGAGGTGCGGCCCTTCCGCCGTTCCGGCAGTGCCCGATCCCTAGCCGCGGATCAGGTTCCGCAGCACGTACTGCATGATGCCGCCGTTGCGGTAGTAGTCCGCCTCACCGGGGGTGTCGATGCGGACGACCGCGTCGAACTCCACGCCCGTGTCGGTGGTGACCTTCACCGTGCGCGGGGTCGTGCCGTTGTTCAGCTCGGTGACGCCCGTGATGGAGAAGGTCTCCTCGCCGGTCAGGCCCAGGGAGGCGGCCGTGGCGCCCTCCGGGAACTGGAGCGGCAGGACGCCCATGCCGATGAGGTTCGAGCGGTGGATGCGCTCGTACGACTCGGCGACGACGGCCTTGACGCCGAGCAGCGCCGTGCCCTTGGCGGCCCAGTCGCGGGACGAGCCCGAGCCGTACTCCTTGCCCGCCAGGATGACCAGCGGGATGCCGGCGGCCTGGTAGTTCTGCGACGCGTCGTAGATGAAGGAGACGGGGGCGTCCGCCTGGGTGAAGTCGCGGGTGAAGCCGCCCTCGGTGCCCGGCGCGATCTGGTTGCGCAGGCGGATGTTGGCGAACGTACCGCGGATCATGACCTCGTGGTTGCCACGGCGCGAGCCGTAGGAGTTGAAGTCGCGGCGGTTCACGCCGTGCTCCGTGAGGTACTTGCCGGCCGGGGTGTCGGCCTTGATCGCACCGGCCGGGGAGATGTGGTCGGTGGTGACCGAGTCGCCCAGCTTGGCCAGGACGCGCGCGTCCGTGATGTCGGCGACCGGGGTCGTCTCCATCTGCATGCCCTCGAAGTAGGGGGGCTTGCGGACGTAGGTGGACTGCGGGTCCCACTCGAAGGTGTTGCCGGTCGGGATCGGCAGCGCCTGCCACTGGGCGTCGCCCGCGAAGACGTCCTGGTAGGACTTGTTGAACATGTCCTCGCCGATGGCGTTGGCCACGACGTCGTTGACCTCGGCCTCGGTGGGCCAGATGTCCTTCAGGAAGACCGGGTTGCCGTCGGCGTCGGTGGCGATGGCGTCACGGGTGATGTCGACCTTCATCGAGCCCGCGATGGCGTAGGCGACGACCAGCGGCGGGGACGCCAGGTAGTTCATCTTGACGTCGGGGTTGATCCGGCCCTCGAAGTTGCGGTTGCCGGAGAGCACCGAGGTGACGGCGAGGTCGTGCTCGTTGACCGCCTTCGAGATCTCCTCGTCGAGGGGGCCCGAGTTGCCGATGCAGGTGGTGCAGCCGTAGCCGACGAGGTTGAAGCCCATCTTGTCGAGGTAGGGCGTCAGACCGGCCTTGTCGAAGTAGTCCGTGACGACCTTCGAGCCCGGGGCGAGGGTGGTCTTGACCCACGGCTTGCGGGTCAGGCCCTTCTCCACGGCCTTCTTCGCGACGAGGGCCGCGGCGACCATCACGTACGGGTTCGACGTGTTGGTGCAGGAGGTGATCGCGGCGACGGTGACGGCGCCGTGGTCGATCTCGTAGGTCGAGCCGTCGGGGGCGGTGACCGTGACCGGGTTCGACGGGACGGCGGCACCGGTCCCCTCGGCGTGCTGCGGGGCGCCCGCGCCGTTCTCCTGGCTGCCGTAGGCCGGGGCGTCGGAGGCCGGGAAGGACTCGTCGCTCGCCTCGTCCACCGGGGAGGCGGCGGTGCCGGCCTGGGTGGTGGGGACCTCTACGTAGTTGAGGACGTCCTTGGCGAACTGCTCGGCGGCGTTGGCGAGGACGATGCGGTCCTGCGGGCGCTTGGGGCCGGCGATGGAGGGGACGACCGTGGAGAGGTCGAGCTCCAGCTTCTCGGAGAAGTCGGGCTCGGCGGCCGGGTCGAGCCAGAGGCCCTGCTCCTTGGCGTACGCCTCGACGAGCGCGACCTGCTGCTCGGAGCGGCCGGTCAGACGGAGGTACTTCAGCGTCTCGTCGTCGATCGGGAAGATCGCGGCGGTGGAGCCGAACTCCGGCGACATGTTGCCGATGGTGGCGCGGTTGGCGAGCGAGGTGGCGGCGACGCCCTCACCGTAGAACTCGACGAACTTGCCGACGACGCCGTGCTTGCGCAGCATCTCGGTGATCGTGAGGACCAGGTCGGTGGCGGTGGTGCCGGGGTTCAGCTCGCCGGTCAGCTTGAAGCCGACGACGCGCGGGATGAGCATCGAGACCGGCTGGCCGAGCATCGCGGCCTCGGCCTCGATGCCGCCGACGCCCCAGCCCAGCACACCGAGGCCGTTGACCATGGTGGTGTGCGAGTCGGTGCCGACGAGGGTGTCGGGGTAGGCCTGGCCGTTACGGACCATGACCGTACGGGCCAGGTGCTCGATGTTGACCTGGTGGACGATGCCGGTGCCCGGGGGGACGACCTTGAACTCGTCGAAGGCGGTCTGGCCCCAGCGCAGGAACTGGTAGCGCTCCTTGTTGCGGCCGTACTCCAGCTCGACGTTCTGCGCGAAGGAGTCCTTCGTGCCGAACTTGTCGGCGATCACCGAGTGGTCGATGACCAGCTCGGCGGGGGCCAGCGGGTTGATCTTCGCCGGGTCGCCGCCGAGCTCCTTGACGGCCTCACGCATGGTGGCGAGGTCGACGACACAGGGCACGCCGGTGAAGTCCTGCATGATCACGCGGGCCGGCGTGAACTGGATCTCCTGGCTGGGCTGCGCCTGGGAGTCCCAGCCGCCGAGCGCCCGGATGTGGTCGGCGGTGATGTTCGCGCCGTCCTCGGTACGGAGCAGGTTCTCCAGCAGCACCTTCAGGCTGTAAGGGAGGCGCGCGGAGCCCTCGACCTTGTCCAGCCGGAAGATCTCGTACGACTCGTCGCCCACCTGCAGCGTGCTGCGGGCGTCGAAGCTGTTCGCCGACACGACAGTCTCCTTCATATATGTGCGCGTTCCACCGCATCCTGCCGCCACGCTGGATAGCCAATCCGCTAAGGTAAGGCTAAGTTAGGTCACCCTTACCGCCACGGGGGCGGTGCGTACGGCCGCGGTGCGCCTCGGCAGATATCTCGATGTCGAGATAACTCTAGTACATGGGCGAGCGCTGGTCATGTGTGGGCACGCGGTCCGGCACGCCCCGGGCGGCCGGGGCGCGCCTCCGCGTGCGGCGGAACACGGCCGGTCTCGTGGGCGATGGTGACAGCCGTCCGGGGCTACGGTCCGGCATCGCGACGAACATCACGTACGGACAGATGGCGCAGAGCGGGATGAGCGCGGCGAACCGGACCGGCTGCCGGGCGGGAACAGCCGGATGCACGGCTTCACGCGCGCGACGCGGGCGCGACGGGGGCGCGCGTCACTCGCGGACTGGGTCGCGTGAACATGGGTACCCGCACCCGGGTGGAGTCGGACGCGCGCCCTCCGGTTGCCGGACGGCGGCTCTCGCCCCAGCATCGGAACTGACGGCGTTTCACCCGGGTCGCCCACACGGTCTTCACTTCAACCCCACCCGTACGGCGCACCCCGACAGCACTCTCATCTCATATGTGAGATAACCTGTCGCCATGTCAGACGACTACCTCGTACGCATCGGCAAGCTCATCCGTGACGCCCGGCAGCATCGGGGCTGGACACAGACGCAGTTGGCCGAGGCTCTGGGCACGAGCCAGAGCGCCGTGAACCGTATCGAGCGCGGCAACCAGAACATCAGCCTTGAGATGATCGCCCGCATCGGTGAAGCACTCGACAGCGAGATCGTCTCACTCGGCTACGCCGGACCCATGCACCTTCGGGTCGTCGGCCGGCGCCGGCTCTCCGGCTCCATCGACGTCAAGACGAGCAAGAACGCCTGTGTGGCGCTGCTCTGCGGCTCGCTCCTCAACAAGGGCCGTACGGTCCTGCGCCGGGTGGCTCGTATCGAGGAGGTCTTCCGGCTCCTGGAGGTCCTCAACTCCATCGGGGTGCGCACCCGCTGGATCAACGACGGCGTCGACCTGGAGATCGTGCCCCCGGCCGACCTCGACATGGACGGCATGGACGCCGAGGCCGCCCGCCGGACCCGGTCCATCATCATGTTCCTCGGTCCGCTGCTGCACCGTATGGACCACTTCCGGCTGCCGTACGCGGGCGGCTGCGACCTCGGTACGCGCACCATCGAGCCGCACATGATCGCCCTGCGCCGCTTCGGCCTGGACATCACGGCCACCGAGGGCATCTACCACGCCGAGGTGACGCGGACCGCCCCGGACCGCCCGATCGTCCTGACCGAGCGCGGCGACACGGTGACCGAGAACGCGCTGCTGGCCGCCGCCCGCCACGACGGCGTCACCGTCATCCGCAACGCCTCCTCCAACTACATGGTCCAGGACCTCTGCTTCTTCCTGGAGGCGCTGGGCGTACGGGTCGACGGCGTCGGCACCACCACGCTGACCGTGCACGGCGTGCCGAACATCGACGTGGACGTGGACTACTCGCCGTCCGAGGACCCGGTCGAGGCGATGAGCCTGCTCGCCGCCGCCGTGGTCACCGAGTCGGAGCTGACGATCCGTCGGGTGCCGATCGAGTTCCTGGAGATCGAGCTCGCGGTCCTGGAGGAGATGGGCCTGGACCACGACCGCTCGGCGGAGTACGCCGCCGACAACGGCCGCACCCGGCTGATCGACCTCACGGTCCGCCCCTCCAAGCTGGAGGCGCCGATCGACAAGATCCACCCGATGCCGTTCCCCGGGCTCAACATCGACAACGTGCCGTTCTTCGCGGCGATCGCGGCGGTGGCCCAGGGCAAGACGCTCATCCACGACTGGGTCTACGACAACCGCGCGATCTACCTCACGGACCTCAACCGTCTCGGTGGCCGCCTCCAGCTGCTCGACCCGCACCGGGTGCTGGTCGAGGGCCCCACGCGCTGGCGCGCGGCGGAGATGATGTGCCCGCCGGCCCTGCGTCCGGCGGTGGTGGTCCTGCTCGCGATGATGGCGGCCGAGGGCACGTCCGTCCTGCGCAATGTGTACGTGATCAACCGCGGTTACGAGGACCTGGCGGAGCGCCTCAACTCGGTGGGCGCGCAGATCGAGATCTTCCGGGACATCTAGGAACAGTTCCGGCATGTGGTCCCCGGTCCCTGAGCCCGTCCCCGCCGGGCGGCCTCAGGGGCCGGGGGTCATTCCGCCCTGGAGGCGTTCCAGGTCCGCCGGGCGGACCTGGATGGCCAGCAGGGCGATCACCGCCGCCACGATCGCGAAGACCGCGGCCACGATGAAGGCGGTGGAGACCCCGGAGGCGAGCACCTGGTCGCTCCAGGGGCGCGGGAGGTTGCCGGTGCGCCGGAAGGCCAGCCGCTGGGCGGGGTCGGCCTGCCGCAGGAACTTCGGCACCTGGGAGTTCGCCTCGTTGTGGCTCGCCGTGCCGAAGACCGTGACCAGGATCGACAGCCCGAGCGAGCCGCCCACCTGCTGGGTGGCGTTGAGCATGCCGGAGGCGGCGCCGGTCTCGTGCACGGGCACGCCGGAGACGGCCATCAGCGTCAGCGACACGAAGTTCAGGCCCATGCCGAGGCTGAAGACGAGCATCGGGCCCAGGATGCTGCCCGCGTATGTGGAGTGGATGTCGGTCAGCGTCAGCCAGGACAGGCCCGCCGCGGCCAGCACCGAGCCCGTCACCATGAACGGCTTGGGCCCGTACTTCGGCAGCAGTTGGGAGGCGATGCCCGCGCCCACCGCGATGACGGCGCTGACGGGCAGGAAGGCCAGCCCGGCCCTGAGCGGGCTGAAGCCCAGCACGTTCTGGACGAACAGGGTGAGGAAGAAGAACATGCCGAAGATCGCGGCGGCGAGGCTCAGCATGATGCCGTAGGTGCCGGCCCGGTTGCGGTCGGCGAACATGTGCAGCGGCGTGATGGGCCGCTCCGAGCGCCGCTCCACCAGGACGAACGTGAGGAGCAGCAGCACGGCCGCGCCGAACGAACCGAGCGTGTACGGGTCGCGCCAGCCCTCCTGGGCGGCCCGGATGAAGCCGTAGACCAGCGCGGTCATCCCGGTGGTGGAGGTGAGCGCGCCCAGGAGGTCGAAGTGGCCGGGGTGGCGCTCGGACTCCTTGATGTGCCGGGGCGTGGCGAGCACGATCAGCGCCGCGATCGGCACGTTGACGAAGAACACCCAGCGCCAGTCGAGCCATTCGACGAGGATGCCGCCCATGAGCAGGCCGATCGCGCCGCCGCCCGCGGAGACCGCCGCGAAGACGCCGAACGCCCGGTTGCGCGCGGGCCCTTCGGTGAACGTGGTGGTGATCAGGGCCAGCGCGGTCGGCGAGGCGATGGCGCCACCGACTCCCTGGAAGGCGCGCGCGGCCAGCAACTGGCCGGAGTTCTGGGAGAGTCCGCCCAGCAGCGAGGCGACGGCGAAGAGTACGACGCCGAAGAGGAAGACGCGGCGCCGGCCGAGGATGTCGCCGGTCCGGCCGCCGAGCAGCAGCAGCCCGCCGAAGGTGAGCGTGTAGGCGCTGACCACCCAGGCCAGGCTGGTCGTGGAGAAGTCCAGGGCTCGCTGGATGTGCGGGAGGGCGATGTTCACGATGGTGATGTCCAGCACCACCATCAACTGGCAGGAGGCGATGACCAGGAGCGCGATCCCGTTTCCGCCGCCCGTGCGGCCGTGGGCGGCGGTGTCGGTCGTGGGTGTCGGCTGCGAACTCGTCATGGCAGGCCTTGCCCTCGTACGAGGGACCCCCGGAAAGGGGCGGTGGACGGTCCCGTCCACTTTTCGACCGTAAACCCGGGGCGGGGCCGTCACCAGTCGATCAAGGCCGCCGCGAGGCCTGCCGCGCGGGGGTCAAGGCCCGGTGCGGGCGCGGGCCTTCACCCCCGCCAAGCCGCTTTCGTACGGCGTCATCGGGGCCTCGTCACCGTACGGACGTCACCGGTTGCCCAGCGTGCGCTTGGGGCGCGGCTCCACCGGCTCGTCGCGGGCCTGCGCCCACAGCGAGCGGACGTGGCCGAGGTGGCGGGCCATGCAGTCCTCGGCGCCGCGTTCGTCGCCCGCCACCATCAGGTCGAGGAGTTCGATGTGCTCCTCGGCGGACGAGATGAGCTGGCCGCGCTCGTCGAGGCGGGTCAGTCCGTAGAGCCGGGAGCGCTTGCGCAGGTCGCCGACGGTCTCCACGAGCCGTTCGTTGCCCGCGAGGCCGAGGAGCTGGAGGTGGAAGCGGCGGTCGGCGTCGAGGTAGCCGATGAGGTTGTGCTCGCGCGCGTGGGCGACGATCTCCTCGGCGACCGGTCGCAGCGCCTCCAGCTGCTCCACGCTCGCCAGCCGCGTCACCCTGCCGACGGTGGGCACCTCGATCATCGCGCGGAGTTCGGTGTACTGGTCGAGGTCACGCTCGCTCACCTCAGTGATACGGAAGCCCTTGTTCCGTACGGGTTCGACGAGCCCTTCGCGGGCCAGGTCCAGCATCGCCTCACGGACCGGGGTGGCCGAGATGCCGAAGTCGGCGGCCAGCCCAGGGGCGGAGTAGATGGCGCCGGGGCGCAGTTCACCGGCGACCAGGGCGGCGCGCAGGGCGTGGGCGACCTGGTCGCGCAGCCGTTCCTGGGCCGTGATGAGATTGCGCTGCTTCAGGTCGCCCATGGCACTTCCTCCGTGAATCCGCGGAGGCTCAGCGTACAATGTCACGTTGCCCAGTCGGGTTGCCCCGTGCGCGGTGCAGCGCCGCCGCCACGGCCAGATCCTCCCAGGCCATGCCCACGCTTTTGAAGAGGCGGGGGCGGTCGAAGGGGACGGCGACCCGCCCGTGGACGAGTTCGGCGAGGGTGCCGGCGATCCGGCCGGGCCCGATCACCCCCTCGTTCAGCGGGATCAGCAGGTCCCCCGCCTCCCGCAGCGCCGCCGCCCGTGACTCCACGTACACCGCCGAGCGCCGCACCAGCGCCGAGTCCGTCTCGCGGGCGTCCGGTTCGTGCGAGCCGACCGCGACGACGGTGGCGCCGTCCGCGACGAGCCGGCCGTCGAACAGCGGCTCGCGGGCGGTGGTGCAGCAGATGACGAGATCGGCGTCGCGGACGTCGGCGGCGGTGCCCGCGCACGCGTCCACGCCCAGCGTACGGGCGTACGCCACCAGCGCCGCGCACGCCTCGGGAGCGCGGGCGACCACGGTGACGGTCTTCACCTCGGCCACGGCAAGCGCCGCCCGCAGATGGCCGTACGCCTGCGGGCCCGCGCCGAACAGGACGAGGCGGCTCGCGTCCGGGGCCGCCAGGTGGGCGAGGGCCACGGCGGAGACGGCCGGGGTTCGCAGGGTCGTCAGGGCCGCGCCGTCCAGCAGGGCGAGGGGCAGCAGCGTCGCGCCGTCCAGGAGCAGATAGCCGCCGGTGATCCGGGGCAGGCCGTGCGCGGGGTTGGCCGGTGCCACCCCCGCGATCTTCACCCCGGCGTACGCCCCGGAGGCGGCGGGCATGAGCAGCAGCTCGCCCGCCGCGACCGGCAGGTTGACGCGCGGCGGGGCGGACTCGGGGTCGAAGCCGTCGCGCAGCACGCCCGCCACCGCCTCGGCTGCGGCGGCGGGTGTGAGCAGCCGCGCGATCTCCTCGGCGCCGACGAGGGCGGGGGTCCCGGCTGGTGCGCCGGTCACAGCAGGAAGCCCGCCGGGAAGGGGTCGGACGGGTCCAGGAAGTACTGGGCCGTGCCGGTGATCCAGGCGCGGCCGGTCACCGTGGGCACCACCGCCGGCAGCCCGCCGACCGTCGTCTCGTCGATTAGTCTGCCGGTGAACTCCGTACCGATGAAGGACTCGTTGACGAAGTCGCGGTGGAGCGGCAGTTCGCCGCGGGCGTGCAGCTGCGCCATCCGGGCGGAGGTGCCGGTGCCGCACGGGGAGCGGTCGAACCAGCCCGGGTGGATCGCCATCGCGTGCCGGGAGCGGACCGCGTCCGAGCCGGGCGCGGCGAGGTAGACGTGCTTGACCCCGCCGATCTCCGGGTTCTCCGGGTGCACCGGCCGGCCGGTGGCGTTGACGGCGTCCATGACGGCGAGCCCGGCGGCGAGCAGGTCGTCCTTGCGCGCCCGGTCGAAGGGCAGCCCCAGGTCGTCGAGGTGGACGAACGCGTAGAAGTTCCCGCCGTAGGCGATGTCGTAGGTGACCGTGCCGTATCCGGGCACCTCCACCTTGCGGTCGAGGCCGAGGCAGAAGGAGGGCACGTTGGTGAGGGTGACGGACTTCGCCTCGCCGTCCTCCACCCGTACGTCGACGCTCACCAGCCCGGCCGGGGTGTCGAGGCGGACCGTGGTGACCGGTTCGCTCACCTCCACCATGCCGGTCTCGACCAGCACGGTGGCCACGCCGATCGTCCCGTGGCCGCACATCGGCAGCAGCCCGGACACCTCGATGTAGAGGACGCCGTAGTCGGCGTCGGGGCGGGTGGGGGGCTGGAGGATGGCGCCGCTCATGGAGGCGTGGCCGCGCGGCTCGTACATCAGCAGGGTGCGCAGGTCGTCGAGGTGGTCGAGGAAGTGGAGCCGCTTCTCGGCCATGGTGGCGCCGGGGACGATCCCGACGCCGCCGGTGATGACCCGGGTCGGCATGCCCTCGGTGTGCGAGTCGACCGCGTGGTAGACGTGACGGGTGCGCATGGTCAGCGGAGTCCTTCCGCGAGGGCCTTCTCGGTGGCCGCGCGGACGGCGGACTCCTGGTCCCCGAGGAGCGCCGCGCGCGGCGGGCGGACCGGGCCGCCGGGGCGGCCGGCGATGTCCATGGACAACTTGATGGCCTGGACGAACTCGGTCTTGGAGTCCCAGCGCAGCAGCGGGTGCAGCGACTTGTAGAGCGGCAGCGCGCTCTCCACGTCCCCGGCGACGGCCGCGCGGTAGAGCTCGGCGCAGGCGGCGGGCAGCGCGTTGGGGTACCCGGCGACCCAGCCGACCGCGCCCGCGAGGGCGAGTTCGAGCAGCACGTCGTCGGCGCCGATCAGCAGATCGAGCTCGGGGGCGAGTTCGGCGATCTCGTAGCCGCGGCGCACGTCCCCGCTGAACTCCTTGACGGCGACGATGCTCCCGTCGCGGTGGAGCCGGGCCAGCAGGGCGGGGGTGAGGTCGACCTTGGTGTCGATGGGGTTGTTGTACGCGACGACCGGCAGCCCGGCCCGGGCGACCTCGGCGTAGTGGGCGCGCACGGCGCTCTCGTCGGCGCGGTAGGCGTTGGGCGGCAGCAGCAGGACCGAGCCCGCGCCCGCTTCGGCGGCCTGTTCGGCCCAGCGGCGCGACTCGGCGCTGCCGTACGCGGCGACGCCCGGCATCACGCGGGCGCCGTCGCCCGCGGCCTCGACCGCGACTTCGACGACCCGGGCACGCTCGTCGTCGGTGAGGGTCTGGTATTCGCCGAGGGAGCCGTTGGGCACGACCCCGTCGCAGCCGTTGTCGATCAGCCAGCGCACATGCGCGGCGAAGGCGTCGTAGTCGACGGACAGGTCCTCGCGCAGGGGCAGGGCGGTGGCGACCATGATGCCGCGCCAGGGCTGCCGGACGGTGGCGGAGGGGGCGGACTCGGCGGTCTGGGCAGACGTCATCGGGGACTCCCTAGTGTGGTGTGTGACATTTTACTGAAAGACGTACGACGGCCACAAGGGCACGCGCACGGATTGCGGACGGATCGCGAACGGACCGCGAACGGTGTGCGGGCGGGAGGGCTGCGGTCAGCCCTCGGACGGGGGCAGTCCGGCCAGTTGGCCGAGCTCCACCGGGCAGGACAGCGGGCGCCGGTCCTCACCGGGCCCGCCGCCCGCGAGGCAGGCCACGGCCTGGCCGCACATCCGGCCCTGGCACCAGCCCATCCCGGCCCTGGTCAGCAGTTTCACGGTCCGGGCGTCCTTCGCGCCGAACTCCGCCACCGCCTCCTTGATCCGCCCCGCCGGGACCTCCTCGCAGCGGCAGACCAGGGTCGCGTCGTCGAGCCACCCGGTCCAGCCGTCGCCGGGCCGGTGCGCGACCGCCATGGCCTCCGCGAACCGGCGCAGCCGCGCCCGCCGCCGTACCAGCGCGGCGGTCCCGGCCGGGCGCGGGACGCCCTTGAGCTCGTACGCGATCGCCGCCGCCGCCAGTTCGCCTTCGGCGAGGGCCAGTTGGGCGCCCCCGATCCCGCCGGTCTCCCCCGCCGCCCAGATACCGGGCACCGAGGTGCGCTGCGCGGGATCGAGTTCCAGGGCGAGGGTGTCGTCGGCGGTGCGCCGGGTGGCGCAGCCGAGGCCCGTCGCCAGTTCCAGTTGAGGGACGAGCCCGTGACCGACCGCCAGCGCGTCGCACGGCACCCGGCGTTCGCTGCCCGGGACGGGCCGCCAGTCGCGGTCGAGCCGGGAGACCGTCACGGCCTCGACGCGGTCGGTGCCGTGCGCGGCCGTCACCGCGTGCCGCGTCAGCAGCCGCACCCGGTGCCGCAGCAGCCCGCCGCCGTACAGCGCGCCCTCGCCCAGCTTGCCGGGATTGCGGACGAGCGCGGGCAGCCGCGTCGCGTACGAGGTGTACGAGGACGCCTCGACCACGGCCGGGACGGCGGCGCCGGCCGCGGCGAGCGAGGCGGCGACGGCGAGCAGCAGCGGACCGCTGCCCGCCACCACGACCCGCCGGCCCGGCAGCACCAGCCCGGCCTTGAGCATGGCCTGCGCCCCGCCCGCGCCGACGACGCCCGGCAAGGTCCAGCCGGGGAAGGGCAGTTGGCGCTCGTACGCACCGGTCGCCAGCAGCACGGCCCGCGCCCGGACCAGGGCCGGGGCCTCCTCGCCGCCGGGGCCGCTCGCCACGGCGTGCAGCAGCCACTCCCCCCTGGCCGCGTCCCGGACGACCGTCCAGACGTGGTGGGAGGCGAGGTGGGTGACGCGGCCGGCGCGGCGGTGGGCTTCGAGACGGGTCGCACGCGTGGCGAACGCCTGCCAGTCGTGGTGCAGCGCCTCCGGCCGGGCGGCACGCAGACCGGGGGCGGGATGACGGTAGAACTGTCCGCCGGGCCGCTCCCCGGCGTCCAGGAGCGTGACGCTCAGACCGAGGTCGGCGGCCGACACGGCGGCGGCGAGCCCGGCGGGCCCGGCACCGACGACGGCGAGATCACAGGGGGCGGAGGGGGCACAGAGCGTCGAGGGCGCCGAGGGTTCCGGTATCGGAGAAGACTCGGACAGCCCGGACGGCTCGACCGGTTCGCCGAGCTCCGAGGGCTCAGCGGGTGAGGTCGGCATGGCCTGTGCCCTCCTGGGTGGTGATCACGTCGCCGGGGCGCGCCGGGACGAGGCAGGCGCGCTGGTTGGGGCGGCCGTTGACGGTGGCGAGGCAGTCGTAGCAGGCGCCGATCCCGCAGAAGGCGCCGCGCGGTTCGCCCTGTGCGCGGGTGGTGCGCCAGGAGAGGATCCCGGCGGCCCAGAGCGCCGCGGCGATGCTCTGCCCGGGCAGCGCGGTGAGCCCGCGGCCGTCGAAGGTGAGGGCGAACGCCGGGTCGGGCGTCGCCCGGACGAGGTCGGCGGGCGAGGGGACGGTCCGGCTCCGGGAGTCGCCTGCGGACGGGGCGCGCCCTGCCGGGTCGCGCGGAGTGAGCCCGGTGAACCTGCTCCACCGGCTTCGACGGGCCGCGCCGGAACCCCCGGCCTCGTCCTCCGTTCCGTGCGTCGCGCTCATCGGGCGCCTCCCCGCTCGTTCTCGTGCTGGTGCTCGTCCTGGCCCGTGTGCCGCCCGCTCGCGAACCGGTCGGGCCGGAACGGCCGCAGGTCCAGGGCGGTCCGCTCGCCCCGCAGCGCCGAGGCGACGAGGAGGCCGGTGACCGGGGCGAGACCGATGCCGGCGCCCTCGTGCCCGCACGCGTGCAGCAGACCCGGCACCCGGGGATCGGGGCCGATCGCGGGCAGGTGGTCGGGAAGGTAGGGGCGGAAGCCCGCGTACGTACGGATCGCGCGGACGCCCGCGAGGACCGGGAAGAGCGCGGCGGCCTGGGCGGCGAGACGGCGCAGCGCCTCGATGGACAGGGAGCGGTCGAAGCCGACCCGCTCGCGTGTCGCGCCGATCAGGACCGGGCCCGAAGGCGTCCCCTCGACCACCGCGGAGGACTGGAGCGCGGCCGAGCCGCTGGCGACGTCCGCGATGTAGTCGGCGGCATACACCTTGTGCCGCACCAGGCGCGGCAGCGGCTCGGTGACCAGGACGAAACCGCGGCGGGGCAGCACCGGCAGGGTGGTGCCCGCGAGGGCGGCGATCTCGCCGCCCCAGGTTCCGGCGGCGTTGACGACGGCCGGGGCCGACAGATCGCCCTCCGGGGTGCGGACACCCCTGATGCGGCCGTCCGGCGCGGTGAGGACCTCGCGGACCTCCTGCTCCAGATGGACCTCGGCGCCGAACTGGCGGGCCGCGCGCAGCAGTTGGGCCGCCGCCTGGGCGGGCTGGACCTGGGCGTCCTGGGGGTAGTGGAAGCCGCCGGGAAGGCCGGGGGCGAGATGGGGCTCCAGCTCGTACAGCCGGTCGGCGGTGATCTCCCGCGCCTGGACGCCGGCCTTGCGCTGCCCTTCGGCGAAGGCGCGCAGCGCCGTCAGAGCGGTCTCGTCGGGCGCCACGACGAGGCCGCCCTTGGGCTCGTACTCGATCTCCGGTGGGAGGACGTGGGCGAGGTCGCGCCAGAGTCGGGTGGACAGCAGCGCGAGGTCGAGCTCGGGGCCCGCCTCCTTGTCGGAGACGAGCAGATTGCCTTCCCCCGCACCCGTGGTGCCGCCCGCGACGGGACCGCGGTCGACCACCGCGACGCGGAGTCCGGCGCGCCCCGCGTAGTACGCGCAGGCCGCGCCGGACTCCGCGTCGCGGTGGTCGACCGCGGTCCCGTCGCGGGCGGCACCACGGGTGCGGGGGAAGGCAATCTGCTCGTCTCCGACAAGGAGGCGGGCCCCGAGCTCGACCTCGCGCTGCTGTCCACCCGACTC
>NZ_JBJHPC010000261.1:0-9822 GCF_045257485.1 Streptomyces sp. YS-3
CGCGCTGGCGGACCGCCACCGCGAGGGCCTGGCCCTGGGCCGCGCGGGCCGCTGGGCACAGGCGGGCGAGGTGCACCGCGCGGTCGCGGCCGAACGTGCCCAGGCGCTGGGCCCCGACCACCCCGACACCCTGGTCAGCCAGTACGAGGTGGCCTTCGCCCTGAGCCGGACCGGGCGCGAGGCGGACGCCCTGCGCGAGTTCGGCCTCGTCGCCCAGGCCCGTGCCCGCACCCTGGGCCCCGACGACCCGGGCACCCTCGACGCCCGCCAGGAGACCGCCTACGTCCTGGGCCGCCTCGGACGCCACTTCGAGGCCCACGGCATGTACGCGGCGGTGCTCGCCGCCCGCGAGCGCGTCATGGGCGCCGACCATCCGGCCACCCTGCGCTGCCGCCACAACCTCGCCTTCAACCTGAGCCGCCTCGGCCGGCTGGAGGACGCCCAGCGCGTGGCGCACGAGGTCGCCGCCGACCGGGCGCGGGTGCTGGGCCCCGGGCACCCCGACACCCTGGTCTCCCGCTACGAAGTCGCCTACGTCCTCGGCCAGTCGGGGCGCTGGATCGAGGCGCTCCAGGTCTACCGCGAAGTCGCCTCGGCGCGCGCGACCGCGCTCGGGGCCGACCATCCCGACACGCTCGCCGCCCGGTACGAGACCGGTATCGCCCTCGGCCGTCTGGGGCTCGGCGCCGAGGCGCTCCAGCTGTACCGCGCGCTCGTGGAGGACCGCACCCGCGTCGACGGGCCCGAGGACCCCGAGACCCTGCGCGCCCGCCACGGCCTCGGCGTCAACCTCGGGCGCCTGGCCCGCTGGGAGGAGGCCCTCGTGGAGGCCCGTGACGTGTGCGCGCTGCGCGAACGCGTCCTGGGCCCCGACCACCCCGACACCCTGGTCAGCCGGCGCGAGACAGCCGTCGGCCTCGGCTGGCTCGGGCGCTGGGAGGCGGCGCTGACCGTCTACCGGCAGGTCGCGGACGCCCGTGAACGCGTCCTCGGCGCCGACCACCCCGACGCCCTCGCCAGCCGGACCGAGGAGGCCCACTGCCTGGAGCGGCTGGGACGCGCCGCCGAGGCGGCGGCCCTGAAGCACCGGGTCGCGTCGCTGCGCAAGGAGAGCGGCCGGGGCGGTCAGGGCGGCCGGTAGCGGTCGGCGGATCACCGGCGCCACCCTGGCCGCCGGTGATCGGCGCGTGCTAGGAAGGGCCATGCCCGCACAGCAGGTCTACGACACCGTGATCGTCGGCGGGGGCCACAACGGCCTGGTCGCCGCCGCCTACCTCGCCCGCGCCGGGAAGTCGGTGCTGGTACTGGAGCGTTTGGGCCGCACCGGCGGCGCGGCCGTCTCGACCCGTCCCTTCGCGGGCGTGGACGCCCGGCTCTCGCGCTATTCCTACCTCGTCTCCCTGCTGCCCCACAGAATCGTCGACGATCTGGGGCTGCGCTTCGCCGTCCGCAAGCGAACAATCTCCTCGTACACACCGGCGGTACGCGACGGCCGCCCCACCGGGCTGCTCGTCGGCGGCGGCGGGGAGCGCACCCGCGCCTCGTTCCACCGGCTGACCGGCTCCGACGCCGAGTTCACGGCGTGGCAGGAGTTCTACCGGATGACCCGGCGGGCCGCCGGGCGGATCTTCCCCACGCTGACCGAGCCGCTGCCCACCCGCGCGGCCCTGCGCGAGCGGCTGGGGGACGACACGGCGTGGCGGGTGCTCTTCGAGGAGCCGATCGGCGTCGCCGTGGAGGAGCGCTTCCGGGACGACCTGGTGCGCGGGGTCGTCCTCACCGACGCCCTGATCGGCACCTTCGCCGACGCCCACGACCCCTCCCTCGCCCAGAACCGCTGCTTCCTCTACCACGTCATCGGCGGCGGCACCGGTGACTGGGACGTGCCGGTGGGCGGGATGGGCGCGTTCACCGACGCGCTCGCGGGCGCCGCCCGGGCGGCGGGCGCGGAGATCGTCACCGGGCACGAGGCGACCGCGCTGCGCACCGACGGCCGCGAGGCAGAGGTCGACTTCCGTACGGAGGCCGGCGAGGGCACGGTGGCCGCCCGGTACGTCCTGGTCAACGCCTCTCCCGAAGCCCTGGCCGCGCTCACCGGCGGCCCGGCCCCGGAGCCCGCCGAGGGCGCCCAGCTCAAGGTGAACATGCTGCTCACCCGGCTGCCCCGGCTCAAGGACACGACGGTCGACCCGCGCGAGGCGTTCGCCGGGACCTTCCACATCGGCGAGGGCTACGGGGCGCTGGCCACCGCGTACGCCCAGGCGGCGGCCGGTGAGCTGCCCGCCGCGCCGCCCAGCGAGATCTACTGCCACTCGCTCACCGACCCCTCCATCCTCGGCCCGGACCTCGCGGCGCGCGGCCACCACACGCTGACGCTGTTCGGGCTGCACACCCCCGCACGGCTGTTCGCGCGGGAGAACGACACGGCGCGCGAGGCCCTGCTGAAGGCGACGCTGGCGCAGTTGGACGCGCACCTGGCCGAGCCGCTCGCGGACTGCCTGGCCACCGACGCCGAGGGGCGGCCCTGCATCGAGGCGAAGACCCCGCTGGACCTGGAGCGCGAACTGCGGCTGCCCGGCGGCCACATCTTCCACCGCCCGCTCGCCTTCCCGTACGCGCAGGAGTCCGCCGGGCGCTGGGGCGTGGAGACCGCGCACCCCAACGTCCTGCTGTGCGGGGCGGGCGCGGTCCGGGGCGGCGGGGTCAGCGGCATCCCGGGTCACAACGCGGCGATGGCGGTCCTCGGCGGGTAGCGCCGAGGAGGCGGCGATCACCCGGGCCGGGACGCCGGCCGGAGAGCCCGTACGGCACAGGGCAAAGAAACTGACGCAGCATCAGAAAATCTCTTCCCTCGTCGCCCCGGCTGCGGCATCCTGCGGCCCATGCAGACGGAGCTGAGCAGAAGACTGGGAGTGGAGCACGCCATCTTCGGCTTCACCCCGTTCCCGGCGGTGGCCGCCGCCATCACCCGGGCGGGCGGGTTCGGCGTGCTCGGCGCGGTCCGCTACACCGCCCCCGACGACCTCGCCCGTGACCTCGACTGGATGCAGGAGCACACCGGAGGCCTGCCCTACGGCCTCGACGTCGTGATGCCCGCGCGGAAGGTGGAAGGGGTCACCGAGGCCGACGTCGAGGCCATGATCCCCGAGGGGCACCGGCAGTTCGTGCGCGAGACGCTCGTCAAGCACGGGGTCCCCGAACTCGCCGAGGGCGAGGTGTCCGGCTGGCGCATCACCGGGTGGATGGAGCAGGTCGCCCGCAACCAGCTCGACGTCGCCTTCGACTATCCGATCAAACTGCTCGCCAACGCGCTCGGCTCCCCGCCCGCCGATGTGATCGAGCGGGCCCACGCCCGCGGCGTCCCGGTCGCCGCGCTCGCCGGCAGTGCGAAGCACGCCCGCCACCACGCCGAGGCGGGCATCGACATCGTCGTCGCCCAGGGCTACGAAGCCGGCGGCCACACCGGCGAGATCGCCTCCATGGTGCTCGTGCCCGAAGTCGTCGACGCGGTCGGCCCGCTTCCGGTACTCGCCGCCGGAGGCATCGGCAGCGGCGCCCAGGTGGCCGCCGGGCTCGCCCTCGGCGCCCAGGGCGTCTGGCTGGGCTCCCTCTGGCTCACCACCACCGAGGCCGATCTGCACTCGCGCGCGCTCACCCGCAAGCTCCTCGCGGCGGGCTCCGGCGACACCGTCCGCTCGCGCGCCCTCACCGGCAAGCCCGCCCGCCAGCTGCGCACCGAGTGGACCGACGCCTGGGACGATCCGGGCGGCCCCGGCACCCTGCCCATGCCGCTGCAGGGGCTGCTGGTCGCCGAGGCGCTGTCACGGATCCAGAAGTACGAGGTCGCGCCGCTGCTCGGCACACCGGTCGGCCAGATCGTCGGACGGATGAACTCCGAACGCAGCGTCCAGGAGGTCTTCGACGACCTCACCCGCGGCTTCGAGCAGGCCGTGGACCGTATCGCCCGCATCGCGGGAAGGAGCGGGTCATGACCGACTCCCGGCAGCCGCCCAACGGGTTCTGGGCGCAGGCCGCGGCCGACCCCGGCCGGGTGGTGCTCACCGCGCCCGACGGCGAGCGCTGGACGGCGGGACGGCTGCACGCCGCCGTCAACCAGCTGGTGCACGGGCTGCGCGCGGCAGGACTGCGGCCGGGCGACGCCTTCGCCGTGGTGCTGCCCAACGGCGTCGAGTTCTTCACCGCCTATCTGGCCGCCTCCCAGGCCGGGTTCTACCTCGTGCCCGTCAACCACCATCTGGTCGGCCCCGAGATCGCCTGGATCGTGGCGGACTCGGGCGCCAGGGTGCTCATCGCCCACGAGCGGTTCGCGGACGCGGCGACCGCCGCCGCCGACGAGGCGGAACTGCCGGCCGACCGCCGGTACGCGGTCGGAGAGGTGGCGGGCTTCCGTCCGTACGCCCGACTCCTGGACGGGCAGAGCGAGTCCGCACCCGAGGACCGCACCCAGGGGTGGGTCATGAACTACACCTCGGGCACCACCGGCCGCCCGCGCGGCATCCGGCGCCCGCTCTCCGGAAAGCCGCCCGAGGAGGCCCATCTCGGCGGCTTCCTCGGCATCTTCGGCATCAGACCGTTCGACGGCAACGTCCATCTGGTCTGCTCGCCGCTCTACCACACGGCCGTGCTCCAGTTCGCGGGCGCGTCCCTGCACATCGGGCACCCCCTGGTCCTGATGGACAAGTGGACGCCCGAGGAGATGCTGCGCCTGATCGACACGTACCGCTGTACGCACACCCACATGGTGCCGACCCAGTTCCACCGGCTGCTCTCGCTGCCGGAGGAGGTCAGGGCACGGTACGACGTGAGCTCGCTGCGGCACGCCATCCACGGCGCGGCCCCCTGCCCCGACCATGTGAAGCGGGCGATGATCGAGTGGTGGGGGAGCTGCGTGGAGGAGTACTACGCGGCGAGCGAGGGCGGCGGGGCGTTCGCCACCGCCGAGGACTGGCTGAAGAAGCCGGGCACGGTCGGCAGGGCGTGGCCCATCAGCGAGCTCGCGGTCTTCGACGACGACGGCGAGCGGCTGCCCCCGGGCCGGCTCGGCACCGTCTACATGAAGATGTCGACCGGCGGCTTTAGCTACCACAAGGACGAGACCAAGACCCGGAGCAACCGCATCGGGGACTTCTTCACCGTGGGCGACCTCGGCTACCTCGACGAGGACGGCTATCTGTTCCTGCGCGACCGCAAGATCGACATGATCATCTCGGGCGGGGTCAACATCTACCCGGCCGAGATAGAAGGCGTGCTCCTCGGCCATCCGGCCGTCGCCGACGCCGCCGCGTTCGGCATTCCGCACACCGACTGGGGCGAGGAGGTCAAGGCGGTCGTGGAGGCCGCGCCCGGGCACGAGCCGGGGGACGCGCTCGCCGCCGACATCCTGGCCCACTGCGAGGAGCGCCTCGCGGGCTACAAACGCCCCAAGTCCGTCGACTTCATCGCGGCCATGCCGCGCGACCCCAACGGCAAGCTCTACAAACGCCGGCTGCGCGAACCGTACTGGGAGGGCCACGAACGCGCGATGTGAGCCACGGAGCGTGGCCCTTGTGTGATCCACGTCACATCCGGTGACTGTCACGCGCGACGGGGCTCGCCCGTCCTGATGCCGAACCTCCCGTGGGGCCGGACCATGACCCCACGGGACCGACATCGGGAGGAACCCCCATGCGTGTACTTGTCGCCGGAGCCACCGGGGTCATCGGACGGGCCCTGGTCCCGCTGCTGGCCTCGGTCGGCCACGACGTGGTCGCCCTGTCCCGCTCGGCCGGGCGGACCGCCGTGCTGGAGGGGACGGGCGCGCGTATCGTCACGGCCGACGCCCTCGACGCAGGGGCGCTGGACCGGGCCGTGCGCGAGGCGGCCCCGGACGCGGTCGTGCACCTGCTCACCGCCATCCCGCCCCGGCTCGACCCCCGCACAATGCCTCGGCAGTTCGCCCTCACCGACCGGCTGCGCACCGAGGGCACCCGCAATCTGATCGAGGCGGCCCGGCACGCGGGCGCCCACCGGATCATCACCCAGAGCGTCGCCTTCGCCTACGACCCGGACGGCGACGGCCTCGCCGACGAGACCACCCCGCTGTGGCGCACCCCGCCCAAGCAGTTCCGGCGCTCCCTCGACGCGCTGCGGGAGCTGGAGCGGCGCACCGGCGAGGTGAACGGTCTGGTGCTGCGCTTCGGCCACCTCTACGGCCCCGGCACGGCGTTCGACACCGACGGGCAGTTCGTCCGCGACATCAGGGACCGGCGGCTGCCGCTGGTGGGCGGCGGCTCCGCCACCTTCTCCTTCACCCACGTCCACGACGCCGCCACCGCCGTCGTCGCGGCCCTGGACAAGAACGCCACCGGCGTCCTGAACATCGTCGACAACGACCCGGCCCCGATGAGCGAGTGGGTGCCGGAGGTCGCACGGATGCTGGGCGTACCGGCGCCGAGGCGGCTGCCCGTGTTCGTGGCCCGGCTCGCCGTCGGCGGCTGGGGAGTGGCGTACACGACCCGGCTGCGCGGCGCCGACAACACGCGCGCCCGCCTCGGCCTCGACTGGCGCCCGCGCCACACCTCGTGGCGCACCGGCATGGCGGTCGAGTTGAATGGCACTGTGGCCGCGGCGAAGTGACACCCACGGCCGTGAACAGCGCGAACAGGGGAGAGGACGGCGGCATGGCAACGCCGGCGCACCACCGGGACACCGCGACGGACTTGGGCGGCGCGGCCGAGTTCGAGCGGCACCGGCCGATGCTGCTCGGCCTCGCCTACCGCTTCCTCGGCTCCATGTGGGACGCCGAGGACGTCGTGCAGGACGCCTGTGTGCGCTGGCTGGGCACCGACCGCGGCGAGGTCAGGGTGCCGCGCGCCTTCCTGATCAGGATGGTGTCGCGGCTCGCCCTCGACCAGCTGCGCTCGGCTCGGGTGGCCCGCGAGGCCTACACCGGGCCCTGGCTGCCCGAACCGGCCGCCACCGACGCGCTCGGGCCGATGGACACCGCCGAGCTCCGCGACACGGTCGCCTTCGCCACCGTGCACCTCATGGAGCGGCTGACCCCGCCCGAGCGGGCCGTGTTCGTGCTGCGCGAGGCGTTCGAGCTGCCGTACGACGAGATCGCCGACATCCTCGGCTTGAGCGCCGCCCACTGCCGCCAGCTCTTCCGCCGGAGCGGCCGGCACCTCGCGGAGGGACGCGAACGCTTCCGGCCCGCCGCGGAGGACCATGTGCGGCTCTTCACCCGGTTCCTGGAGGCGGCGCAGCGGGGCGACCTCGGCGGGCTCACCGATCTGCTCAGCGAGGACGTCGTCGCCTGGAACGACGGCGGCGGCAGGGTGCGCGCCGCCCTGCGCCCGGTCATCGGCCGCGCCAAGGTGCTGGCCTTCGTCACCGGACTGCTGAAGCGCTACACCGTCGGCGCCACCCGTCTGGTCGACGTCAACGGCGCCCCCGCCCTGTTCACCTCGCTCGACGACCGCTCCCAACTCACCTCGCTCGACATCCGCGACGGCCGGGTCCACGGCATCTACGTCGTGCTCAACCCCGACAAGCTCGGCCACGTCCCGGCCTGACCCCTCCGGCGCGGCCCGCCCGGACAGGGGCGGGCCGCGCGGCCGTCAGCGGTGCTCGCGCACCCGGACGACCCGCAGGGCGGGCGAGGAGAGGATGTCGCGCTCGCAGTAGCGCGAGGTGACCCAGCGCCCGCGCGAGTAGAGCTCCGTCTGATCGCTGTAGTGGGGCGAGCGGACGTTCTCCGACTGGGAGTACGTCAGCAGGGTGCGGGCGACGGGGCAGCGACCGCCGTCCCAGCCGACCGCCTGGATGTGGCTCGATCCGGTCGACACCTCGGTGTAGCCGCGCGCCGGGTCCCACACGCCCTCGACCTTGTTCCAGATGCCCAGCGCCTCCGTCCCGCCCGACAGGGGCAGGCGCTTGCCGCCGCGCACCACGTACTGGTGGTCGCCCAGCGCCGAGTCCAGCGGGATGCCCGCCGCGCGCAGTTCACCGACCGCGTCGGCGAGCGCCCGGGCGACCCCGGGCCTGGCCGTGTCGAGGGTGTTCGGCGTGTGCACCGGGTCGGCGGCGGAGAACGGCACCTTCCACAGCTCGGCCGCCGGCACCGCGGCCGTCAGCCTGCGCCAGTAGCGGTCGAAGAGCAGCGCGCCCCGGCTCCGTGCGTCGACGGTACGGTCCCAGCGGGCCAGCACCGGGCACGCCCCCGACACGTCGACACTGCGGCCGGCGCTGTCCGTCGCGGTGCCGCCGGGCAGCGCGGCGCACGCCCTGGCGGTGTCGGCCGCCGCCAGGTTCCCGGCGGGCGCCCGGTCGGCGAACTCCTGGCGCTGGAGGTCGGCGACGGTCAGCCGCCCCTTCGCGGCCATCGCCGAGACGTCCTCGACGGCCCCGCGGGTGCGCAGCGAGCGCGGGGTGGCGACGCTGCCGAAGACCCGCTCATAACCGGTCAGCGGATGGCCGGCGTTGGTCAGCCAGGCGCTGTCGTTGGAGTTCTCCACGTACGCGGTGTCCTTGAGCACCGGCATACGGGCGGGCCCGAAGACCCCGGACTGGAGCGCGTCCGGGTCCGAGCCGAGGGCGCAGTCGCCGCGCGAGCCGTCGAGGACGGCGACGCCCGATGCCGGGTAGAGCGCCCGGCCCAGCGGGGTGGAGCAGCGTGCGGCCAGGTCGTCGGTGATCCGGGGCAGCACCTGCGACTGGGTGAACAGCGCGTGCCCGTGCGCGTCGGCGGCGACCGTGTTCACCCAGGGCAGGCCCTGCGTGCGGCGCAGCGAGGCGAGGACGTCGTCGGTGCTGCGCGCCCTGGAGAAGCCCAGCGAGGTGTCGGAGGCACGCAGATTGCGGGAGTTGGGATCGTTGAGAGCGAACGCCGTGGCCCTGGTCCAGGGCAGCGGCACCGTCGGGCCCAGCCCGGTCACCACCGGCCCGTACCGCGTCCACCACTGCGTGCGGGTCACCGGGGCGCCGCCCTTGACCGCGACCGTCACGGTCCGCCGGGTCATGCGCTCGGAGCGGCCGTCCACGAGGTACGCGGTGGGGTCGGCCGGGTCGAGGGTCAGCTGATGGAGGTTGAGGGTGACGCCGGTGGCGACGGTGTGGCTCCAGGCCACCTTGTCGTTGAAGCCGATGCTCATGGTGGCGGTGCCGAGCAGGGCCGCGCCGGAGACGTTCAGTTCGCCGGGGATGGTCTGCTGCATCTGCCAGAAGCGGCGGCCACCGTGCCACGGGTAGTGCGGGTTGCCGAGGAGCAGACCGCGCCCGTCGGCGGTGGCGGCTCCGCTGAAGGCGACGGCGTTGGAGCCCATGTCGGCCTGGTCGACCGCGAACAGCCGCTGGGCGGCCTTCGCCGCCTCGCCGGGGTCGGGCGCCGTGGGCGGGGTCGCGGACGCGGGCGGCTGGGCGGCGGTGATGGCGTCGGTGACGCGTCCCTGGCCGCCGAGCACGGATATCGCGAAGCCGCGCGCCGCCACGTCGGTGACGGTCACCGGGCGCACCCAGGCCGCACCCCGGCACGCCGGGTCGGTGACGCGGTGCTGCTTGAGCCAGGCGTTGTAGCCCGCCGCCCAGCCGCGCATCAGCTCCCTCGACTGCCGGCTGGGCCCGGCGGGTGCGGGGGTGGCCAGCAGCTTCTCGACCGTACGGGAGTCGCGTACGGAGGTGAAGTACAGGTCGCTGGAGAGGTTCTTGGTGGCCGCCGAGAGCGAGCCGTCGGGGGCCGCGTCCGGGCCGAACCACTTCGACCGCTCCCCGCGCAGCGTGACGAACCCGTCGGCGAGGGTGCACACCTGGTCGGCGGCCTGGGCG
>NZ_JBJHPC010000262.1:0-9760 GCF_045257485.1 Streptomyces sp. YS-3
CAGTTTTACCCGCCCCTGATGGCATGCCCTGGTCAAATCTGCCAGGCTTTCCGGCAGCCGCCGCCCCGGACCGCCCCGGGGAGGCGCGCACGAAATCTCACCGCAGGAAATCTCACCGCAGCCATCGCGCGAGCGATGTCCGCAGTCCGCGGCCCGCCTCCGGCGCACCCCAGCCGTCGGGCGGGCACCGAGCACGCCGGAACCCCGGCCGTCAAAGGAGTTACGTGTGAGACCCACCCCCCACCAGGCCCTCGCCGTGAGCGCGCTGTCCGTGGCCGCGCTGGCCGCGTTCTCGCTCGCGGGCACCGCGGCGACAGCCGCACCGCGGCATACCGCACGGGCCGCAGCCACCTGCACCCCCGCGCAGGTCGTCGCCAACGGCGGCTTCGAGAGCGGTACTTCGCCGTGGAGCCAGTCGCAGTCCGGTCTGATCACCAACCGGGCCGGCCAGAGCGCCCACGGCGGCGGCTACTTCGCATGGCTGAACGGCGTCGGCAGCACCCACACCGACACCCTCTCCCAGAGCGTCACGATCCCCTCCGGCTGCGCCACCGCCACCCTCACCTTCTGGCTGCACATCGACACCGCCGAGACGACGTCGTCCACCCAGTACGACAAACTCACGGCGAAGATCGGCAGCACGACCCTCGCGACGTACTCGAACCTGAACAAGAACACCGGTTACGTCCAGAAGTCCTTCGACGTGTCGTCCTTCGCGGGGCAGACCGTCAACGTCGCCTTCACCGGCACCGAGGACTCCAGCCTCCAGACGAGCTTCGTCATCGACGACGTCGCCCTCAACACCTCCGGCGACACCACCCCGCCCGGTGACTCCACCCGTACACCGGCCTCGCCCGCGTACACCGTCAGCCTCAGCAGCAATACCAGCGGTACGGTCTGGACCGGCCACGAGAGCGCGACCTTCACCAACGCCTCCGCCACCGCGCTCAGCGAGGTGTATCTGCGGCTGTGGGACAACTACCACGGCACCTGCTCCGCCATGCCGATCACCGTCACCAACGTCACCGGCGGCACCGCGGGCTCCCTCTCGGTGGGCTGCACCGCCCTGCAGATCGCCCTGCCCACCCCGCTCGCCCAGGGGCAGAGCGCCACGATCGGCTTCGACCTGGGCATCACCGTTCCCAGCGGCGCCGACCGCTTCGGCCACGACGGGGCGTTCAACAACATCGGCAACGCCCTGCCCGTGCTCGCCGTGAAGGACGGGGCCGGGTGGCACCTGGACCCGTACACCAACAACGGCGAGTCGTTCTACTCCCTGGCCGCCGACTTCAAGGTGACCCTCGACCACCCCACCGCACTGCTGGTGCCCGCCACCGGCACCTCGGTCGACACCCCCGGCTCCAGCGGCCGTACGGTCACCACCGCGACCGCCTCCAAGGTCCGTGACTTCGCCTGGGCGGCGGGCCCGTTCAGCAAGATCTCCGGCACCTCGCCCGCCGGGACCGCGATCAACATCTACTCCGTCTCGGGCATCAGCTCCACCGACGCCCAGTCGATGCTGAGCACCGCCAAGAGCGCCGTGGACACCCACGCGGCACGCTTCGGCGCCTACCCGTACGGCGAGCTGGACGCGGTGATCGACAACAACTACTGGTTCGGCGGCATGGAGTACCCCGGCTTCGTCCTCGACCTGGTCAGCACCACCGCGCTCACCCATGAGATCGGCCACCAGTGGTTCTACGGCATCGTCGGCGACGACGAGTACACCAGCCCCTGGCTGGACGAGGCCTTCACCGACTACGCCACCGACCTGGCGCTGAACAAGACGGGCAGCGGCTGCTGGAACAGCGTTTCCTGGGCCTCGTCCGCCGAGAAGATCACCAACTCGATGGCCTACTGGGACGCGCACTCCTCGCGCTACTCCACCGTCGTCTACGGCTACGGCAAGTGCGCCCTGCACGACCTGCGGCGCGTCCTCGGTGACACCGCCATGGCCAAGCTGCTGAAGGACTACGCCACTTCGCACTGGTACGGGGTGTCGACGACCGCCGAGTTCAAGGCGGCGGCCCAGGCCGCCACGACCACGGACCTGACGTCGTTCTGGACCCAGCACCGCATCGACGGCTGACACGATCCGCGCGGCTCGCGCGGATCACCCCCGCCCGTCACGGCAGCGGCTGTGGCGGGCGGGGGCCGGTGTAGTGGGCACTGGGACGCATGCGCAGCGGGGTCTCCCCGTACTCCTCCAGGGCGTGTGCGATCCAGCCCGCCGTACGGGCCACCGCGAACACCGTCTCGCCCGCCTCGGCGGGCATCCCGCACGCCACGCTGAAGACGGCGAGCGCGAGATCGACATTGGCGTGCAGCTCCGTGTGCCGGGCAGTCGTGGCGGTCACGTCATGGGCCGCGGCCAGCGCCTCCTCGGCCTGCGGGAGCTCCGCGAGCAGCGCGAACAGGGCCCGCGCACGCGGGTCCTCGCCGGGGTAGAGCCGGTGGCCCAGCCCCGGCACCCGGCGGCCCGAGCGCAGATGCGCCGCGACCACCGGGGCCGCGCCGCCACGCTCCAGGACCTCGGCGAGCATCCCGTGGGCAAGTCCGCTGGCGGCCCCGTGCAGCGGCCCGTCGAGCGCGCCGAGCCCGGCCGAGACGACCGCGTACGGATGGGCGCGCCCCGAGGCCGCCACCCGGGCCGCGAGTGTGGACGCGGCCAGATCATGGTCGATCAACAGGGCGAGGGCGGTGTCCAGTACGTTGACCGACGCCTCGTCGGGGAGCCGGGGCGTGAGGCGGTGCCACAGCTGCCGGGCGAGCCGCTCGGCGCCGCGGTGCCGCCCGCCCGCCGGCGGCAGCGCCCCGACCAGGGTGGGGATCAGCATCCGGGCGCAGCCGAGCACCGCCGCCGGCTCCAGGTCGAAGCGGAGCGGATCGGCGGCCGAGACGGCGACCGCGGCGGCCCGCAGCCGGTCCATGGCCCCGCTGTGCGCGGGCAGCGCGCCGACCGCGAGGCGCGCCGCGTCGAGGAACTGCTGAGGCGCGGTGAACCGGGCGCCGCGGGGCAGGGTGCCCGTCCACACCCACTCCGCGACCTCCTCGAAGCCGTAGGCACCCGCGAGTTCGACCGCGTCGACCCCGCGGAAGTAGTAGCGGTCCTTGTCGATGAGCGTCAGCTCCGTACGGAAGTTCAGTTCGCCGCCGCGCAGGGTGGGCTCACGGCGGGCGCTGCGCCGAGCCAGCGCGTCCACCTCCTTCGCGTCGAAGGTGGAGCCCCGTCCGCCGGGCGCCCGCTCGCTGCTGAGCTGGCCGCGGCTGACGTACGCGTACACCGTCTCCGGCTTCACCCCGAGGCGGTCGGCCGCCTCGCGGGTGGTGAGTCGCGACTGATCCGTCATGGGGTCACCGTATCCAAGATCGATCAATGTTGATTGAATCAATATTGACAGCCATCTCGTCAATCATAGACAGTCAAATCAATATTGAGGGTCACCATTGAGGGAGGAAGAGAGATGTCGACCACCACCACGGCGGTACCCCGCGGACTCGCGGGCGTCGTCGTCACGGACACCGCGCTCGGGGACGTCCGCGGGCGCGAGGGCTTCTACCACTACCGCCAGTACTCGGCCGTGGAGCTCGCGCAGAGCCGCGGCTTCGAGGACGTATGGCACCTGATGTTCCACGGCGAACTGCCCGACGCCGCCGCCCGCGCCGAGTTCACCGCCCGCACCGCCGCCCTGCGCCATCTGCCCCGGGAGGTCGGCGAGGCGCTGCCCGCCATCGCCGCGGCCGGCGCGGCCTCCGGGCCGCTCGCCGGACTGCGCACCGCGCTCTCCCTGCTCGGCGCGGCACAGGGCTTCCGCCCGGTCTACGACCTCGACGCCGACCGGCGCCGCGAGGACGCGCTCGCCGCCTGCGCGGCCGTCCCCACCCTGCTCACCGCGCTGTACCGGCTCGGCCAGGGCCTCGACCCCGTCGAGCCGCGCGACGATCTGTCGTACGCCGCCAACTACCTCTACATGATGACGGGTTCGCAGCCCGCGCCCGACCGCGTCCGGGCGATCGAGCGCTACCTCATCTCCACCGTCGACCACGGCTTCAACGCCTCGACCTTCACCGCGCGCGTGGTCGCCTCCACCGGCGCGGACGTGGCGGCGTCCCTGGTCGCGGCGGTCGGGGCGCTCTCCGGTCCGCTCCACGGCGGCGCCCCCAGCCGCGCCCTGGACACCCTCGACGCCATCGGCTCGCCGGAGCGGATCGACGCGTGGGTGCGCGAGCGCGTCCTCGCGGGCGAGCGGATCATGGGCTTCGGCCACCCCGTCTACCGCACCGAGGACCCGCGCTCACGGATGCTGCGCGGCATCGCCGAGGGCATCGGCGGCCCGCTGGTCGCCTTCGCCGTCGAGGTGGAGAAGCACGTCGAGGCGATCCTCGCCGAGCTGAAGCCCGGCCGGGAGCTGCACACCAATGTGGAGTTCTACGCGGGCGTGGTCATGGAGCTGTGCGGGGTGCCGCGCGAGATGTTCACCCCGACGTTCTGCGCCGCCCGGGCGGTCGGATGGAGTGCCAACATCCTGGAACAGGCGGAGGACTCGAAGATCATCCGCCCGGCGGCACGCTATGTGGGCCCGCCCCCGCCGCAGCCGGTACCCGCGCCCTGAAAGGGGCAGTCCCACCCGGTGGACACGGGAGCCGGTCGCGCGCCGCCGCCGCGACCGGGGCCGGACGCCGCGGCGCTCCCGCGCGGGCCGGGGCCCGGGCGGGAGCGCTCGCGGGGAGCCGGTCGTGTACCGGCGTCAGCGCCAGATCGTCTGGACCGAGTCGAACTGGACCCAGGTGATCGGGTTGCCCGTGTTGCCGCCGAAGATGGTCACCGAACCGGCGGTGTTCACCTCGAAGCGGCAGGAGTTGATGCCGGCGCTGTTGTTGCGCGGCGCGGTGGCGCGGATGTACGAGGTGGGCCGCGCCAGGGCGGCGGGCAGCGTGGCCACCTTGGTGTCGGCGGCGAAGTTGCCGTTGATGATGCCGCGGCCCTGGAGGAACGTGGTGCCCGCGATGGTGACGAGGCGGACCTGCGGGGTCGCGCCGGTCTGCGCGGTGACACCCGGCTCCAGGACCAGGTCGGCCCAGTCGCCGGCCTCCACACCGGCGGCGGACGCGGGGGACGCGGCGGCGAGGTTGGCGACCGCGACGGCGGCGGGCACGGCGAAGGCGGCACCGAGGATGCTGCGGCGGTTGTAGGACATGGTGGTTGGTCTCCTTGGCGAGGCCTGGTGCGAAATGACGGAGAGGAGCGCGGGCGCGGTCAGCGCCAGACGGCGCTGAAGCTGTCGAGCTGGACCCAGGTGATGGCGTTGGTGTCACGCCCGCCGAACAGGCGCAGTGCGCCGTCGGTGCCTGCCTCGACGCGGGCGACGCAGTAGCCGCCGCTGTTGTTGCGCGGGACGTTGCAGCGGGCCGCCACGCTCGGCGTCAGCGTGTCGGGCAGCGTGCCGAGGACCGCGTCCCCGTCGAAGGTGCCCTTGACACCGCCGCTGAGCTGCAACGTCGTGGTTCCGGCGACGCTGATGAGCCGGCCCTGGGGCGGGTTCACGTCGGCGGTGACACCCGAGGCGAGCGCGATGGGCGTCCAGTCCGTCATCACCTTGACGCCGTCGACCTCGGTGGTGTCGGGGATCGTCAGCAGGGTGCAGGTACGCGGCCCGGGGTCCTCACAGGCGAAACCGAAGTGCAGGTTGGTGACACCGTTGCGGGTGTCCACGTGCATGCCCTCGGGCTCGCGCCATTCGAGCCCGGGCGCGGCGGTGATGAACTGCCGGTCCAGCACCTTGCCGGTGGCCCACTCCTGCGCGGTGATGTAGGTGTTGCCCGGGGGAGGGTTGCGGGTGGCGGTGCTCGACTCGCCGTTGAGCATGTACAGCACGCCCCGGTGGGACGCGTACCCCTGGAACACGCCCAGGTCCGCGGGCATCTCGATGCGCTGGAGCGGCTCGAAGACGCCCGCCGAGGCCTTGGCCAGGTCGTACCGCTCGAAGTGGGTCGCGCCGTCGGAGTAGAAGCGCACCACGAGCTCGTTGGAGCTGCGGTCGATGGTCGGCGTGGCGAAGAGCGCGGTCGGCGTGGGGCGGTACGGCTTCGCGTGCAGCGAGGAGCCGTAGTCCAGCACCGAACCCGAGCGGAAGTCGAAGTTGGTGATGGAGGTGCCGAAGCCCTCGTTCTTGCTGTTGGGCTGCGACGCCGTCTCGGTCCACAGCCGGATGGTGCCGTTGCGGTTCTCGACGCCGAGGTTGACACCGTGGCCGAAGCCGCGCAGATACATGTACCCGGTGATCGTGCCCGCCCGGTTGAGGCGCGTCACGCACATGTCGCCGTTGCGGTTACGGGTGTCGTAGTCGACCGGCGCGGACTCCCCGCTGAGGGTCAGACCGCCCTGCATCAACTGGAGCACGAAGATGTCGCCCGACACCGGATCGGTGTGGAACGACTGCATCACGGTGCTGTTCTTGAGCGGGCGACGGTGCAGCAGTTTGCCGACCGGTCCCGCGATGTCTATCTGTCCTTCAATGGTGACGCTCAACGACGCCGCTCCTTCATGCACGCCTCGGTGCTGCCGTGATCGGAACGGCGTCAGTGTCGCATGGGTGTTCCCGTGCCGGGAGCCTTGGTGCGCCGTTCAAGGTCCGGACCCCGCCCGGCGCACCAGCAAGCCCGACATGTCGGGAACGGCTCCGACACCGCCCCGGCTCAGCCGGTCAGCGTGGCCTTGGAGCGCATCGCGAGGAAGTTGCCGCGGTAGGCGTCGTGGGTCGCGGCGCCCTCGACGCGCAGCAGCGCCTCGTCGTTCTCCCTGAGCGAGGAGAGGTCGAGGTTGTGGGAGCCCGTGAACGTCCACTTGGTGTCCGGGTGCCCGGCGTAGTTGCCCTCGATGAGCAGGTACTTGGAGTGCACGAACAGGTCGTCCGCCTCGGTGTCGGCCGTGCCGTTGTCGAGGTGGAGGTGGTACGGCTTGATCCGCGGGTGGTTGCCGAGCGTCGCGAGCTGGCTGGTGTCGTTGTAGACGACCTCGATCCAGCAGTCCTGGTCGGCCAGCTGCCGCAGTCTGCTCGCCACCTCGGCGCGGGTGAAGGCGTAGGCGGCGACGCGTACGACGGTCTTGTGGGAGGCGGAGCCGACCGTGGTGTTGCCGGTGCAGGAGACGTTGTTCAGTACGTCGACCATCAGGTCACCGGTCTGCTGGGGGAAGAAATAGTACTTCTCGCCCCCGGACGTGGTGCCCTGCCGGTAGTAGTCGGTGGTGCGCTTCTCCGCGGCGAGGTCGTTGAAGTACGCCGTGTACGCGGTGTAGAGGTCGGTGTTGCCCACCGAGGTGTAGGCGTTGTTCCAGAAGCGGGAGGTGTTCGCCGCGGTCTGGTTGGCGGACGTCTGGATCACCACGTCCTCGGCGACGCCGGGGTCTCCCACCCGGGAGAAGAGGAAGAACTTGTTGTGGTTGATGTGGTTCTTGCCCGGATCGAGCGTCGTGTCCGCGATGCACGCCCGGTCCTTGGGGCACACATGGAGCCAGGACGGCTGGGTCATGTCCTTGCCGAGGGTATCGGCCAGCTGGGTGGCGGCCGTGGAGGTGGAGTACGTGTAGTCCAGGACGACCCGGACCTGGACGCCCCGGTCGTGGGCGCGCCGGAGCGCGTCGCTGTAGCCGGTGTCGGTCAGGGCGTACATCGCGGCGCGCAGGGTGCGCCCGCTCTGGGTGTTGTCGATCGCCCCGATGATGTGGTCCTTGATCGCGTTCTGCTCGGCCGCGGTGCCCTGCGGGTCGTTGAAGACCGCGCCCGTGGTGGGCATCGGCGCCGGGTCCGCCACGGCGGCCGGGGACGGGACGAGCAACGCGGCCAGGAGGGAACCGGCGAACAACGCGGCGGAACATATACGTCTGATGTCTCTCACTCCTCGACGAAGGACTTCGGTGAAGATCGATCCTGCTGTGAGCAGGGGCACGATAGCCCCCTGGCGTCCGCGCCCCGACGGCGCCCGGTGAAATCGGTTGCTTCGCACGCCGTGTGTCTTGCGTCACACCAGCCCCGTCTGTTGCGTTGCTGTCGATTTGCGCAATCTCGCGTCCGCGCCGGGCGCCGTTCGCTCCAGCGGCAGGTCAGGGCTTCACTACCCAGGGTAACCGGGTAGTGCCATCAGGGGAGTTGAGGTAGTGGCGGGGCACTGCAAACGCATGTTCGCCCTCGGAACGCAAGTGCCCGGCGACCTTTCCGGGATCCGCGGTTGCACATTCCGGCGCCGCCGGGCGTCATCTGTTCGAAGGCCCGCACCGGTGCCTTCCGGGGCCGTCGGGGGGCGGGACGGGCGGGCCCCGTCGTGCACCAGGAAGGAGCCGAAGGTCTCGTGACGATCGATCGGGTAGGCGATGTGGTCCTGGCAGTTCTCGCGATGCGGGTGTTCGGCCGCGACGCGGCCCTGTTACTGCGGCGGGCGGCTGCCGCCGGCGTCCGTACCGGCGTGAGCGAGTTGCTGCGCACGGACGGTGAGGGAGACCGGTGAGCCAGGACCTCCCGCACCGCGCGCCGGGCAGACCCGCGATGACGAACCAGCAACTTCCGGTGGACTTCAGCGCCTTCCACCATATGCACCGGCCGGTCTATCTGCGCTGGGCGCAGACCGTCCTCAACCACCGCGCGGACGCCGAGGAAGCCGTCGACGCCGCCTTCGAACAGCTCCTGATGATCTGGACGGTCGTCCTGTCGAAGGAGAACCCCGCCGCGTACGCCTGGAGCGTGCTGCGCAGCCGCACCCTCGACCTGGCCCGCGCCCGCAGCCGGCGCCCCGCCCTGCTGGCGGAGGCCGCCTTCGAGACGGTGGCCCTGGCCCGCGCCGCCGACCCGATCGGCCAGCTGGAGGAGAGCCTCGCGCTCTTCCACGCCGTACGCCAGCTCCCGCCGCGCCAGATGGACGTCATGCTCCTCCTCCACCTGCACGGCCTGACCCCCGCCCAGGTCGGCGACCACCTCGGCATCACGGCCGCCGCCGTCCGCTCCACCGCCCGCCACGCCAAGCGCCGCCTGCGCCACACCCTCGGCCTCGCGGCCCAGCACACCGAGGAGGGACACGCTGATGACATCGCCCATTGACCAGGTGCTGGCCCGTGCCCGCCTGTCCCACCCGCCCTGCACCGAGGCCGACGTCCAGGCCGCCGAGCAGCGCCTCGCCGCCCGCCTCGGCGCCGCGACGCCCGCCTGCGGGGCCCGGCCGGGCCGCTCCCGACGGGCCGCCTGGCGAGCCCTGCTGTCCGAACCGGGGCCGCGACTGGACGAAGTGAGCGCAGCCCAGGACCTCACCGTCGTCTGCGAGATGTTCGTCATCCACCCCGACGCGCTCGACGACCTCAAGCTCTTCTTCGCCCGCGCGCTGCCCGAGCCCGCCGGCGCGCGCGTCCTGGGCTGCATGCTGCATCTGACCGGCCGCCCCGAGTCCGCCCGGTTCTGGTGGCAGTACGCGGCCGGCGCCGGGGACGCGGCTGCCACCTTCTGCCTGGGCCTGCACCACCGCGCCCTGGGCGAACACCCCGAGGCCGACTGGTGGCACATCCAGACCGACACCCTCAGCGCCCACCGGGCGACCGCCGGGGACGCCGATCCCATCACCACCCTGCGCATCCTGCGCGCCCTGCGCACCGGCCCGCTGCCGGTGCCCGACCTGGTCCACGCCGTCCTCGACTACATCCCCGCGGCCCTCAGCTACGTCGACGACGACCTCGACCTGCCCCTGCCCGACCCCGACTTCACCGACCACATCACCGCCC
>NZ_JBJHPC010000263.1:0-9697 GCF_045257485.1 Streptomyces sp. YS-3
GACTCCGCGCGCCCGCCGCCCTCCTGGCCGCAGCCGCGGCCCTCACCCTCGGCGCCACCACCGCCGCGGGCGCCGCCGCCCCCGGCAAGACTCCGCGCGCCCGCCGCCCTCCTGGCCGCAGCCGCGGCCCTCACCCTCGGCGCCACCACCGCCGCGGGCGCCGCCGCCCCCGGCAACCACAACGCGGCCGGACCGGTCACCGCCGCCATCAACCCGCCGACCTTCAGCGGCTGCACCACCAGCATCTTCGGCGTCGGGGTGACGGTCACCAGCAACGCCGCCAACGGCTCCTGGAGCATCACGGCCCAGAACGGCTCGCCCGTCTCGGCCGGGCTCACCATGCCCAAGGGCGGGGTCGTCATCAAGACGAGCGGCCTGGCCGCCTGTACGCTCACCGCCTCGCCCGCCGGCCCCAGTACCGTCAACGGCACCTGGACCAACGGCGCCCCGTCCCGGCTCGCCATCGCCAACGCACCCGTGGCGGCCACCGGGACGGGCGGCTTCCTCTGCCCGACCGGCAACCAGACGGCCACCTTCTCCGCCACCTACGACGTCACCGACACCACCGACCCGGCCCAGCAGATCACCGTGACGGGCTGAACCGTCCGTACGGCGGCGGTGTGCCCCGGACCCGCGGTCCGGGGCACACCCGCCGCGTCCCGCCTCAGCGGCCGGCCCGGCGCGCCTTCCTGGTCGCGCGCAGCCACTCCTTGTTCATCGCCGCGATGGAGGGCAGCGGGATGCCCTTGGGGCAGGCGGTGGCGCACTCGCCGGTGAGGGTGCAGCCGCCGAAGCCCTCCGCGTCCATCCGGCCGACCATGTCCAGCACCCGGGTCTCCCGCTCGGGCGCCCCCTGCGGCAGGACGTTGAGGTGGTTGACCTTGGCGGAGGTGAAGAGCATCGCCGAGCCGTTCGGGCAGGCCGCCACACACGCGCCGCAGCCGATGCACTCGGCGTGCTCGAAGGCGAAGTCGGCGTCCGGCTTGGGCACCGGCGTCGCGTGCGCCTCGGGCGCGGCCCCCGTCGGGGCGCTGATGTAGCCGCCCGCCTGGATGATCCGGTCGAAGGCCGAACGGTCCACGACCAGGTCCTTGACGACCGGGAAGGCCGCTGCCCGCCACGGCTCGACGTCGATGGTGTCGCCGTCGCGGAAGGCCCGCATGTGCAGCTGGCAGGTGGTAGTCCTTCCCCAAGCTCTCGAATCCGCTCGAGCAGGGGAGACCCCATCGGGCCCGTGCGCGTCGCCGTTGATGACCAGGCTGCACGCGCCGCAGATCCCCTCCCGGCAGTCGTGGTCGAAGGCGACCGGGTCCTCTCCGGAGAGGATGAGCTCCTCGTTGAGCGTGTCGAGCATCTCCAGGAAGGACATGTCGGCCGAGATGCCGTCCACTTCGTAGGTGGACATCGCTCCGTCGGCGTCGGCGTTCTTCTGCCGCCAGACGCGCAGGGTGAGCTTCATGCGTAGCTCCGCTGGGTGGGGTGGACGTACTCGAAGACGAGGTCTTCCTTGTGCAGGACGGGGGCGGCGCCGGTCTCCGTGAACTCCCAGGCGGCGGCGTACGAGAACTCCTCGTCGCGCCGCGCCGCCTCGCCCTCGGGGGTCTGGGACTCCTCGCGGAAGTGGCCGCCGCAGGACTCGGCGCGGTGCAGCGCGTCGAGGCACATCAACTCGGCGAGTTCCAGGTAGTCGACGACGCGGTTGGCCTTCTCCAGGGACTGGTTGAACTCCTCACCGGTGCCCGGGACCTTGATGCGGCGCCAGAACTCCTCCCGGATCCGCGGGATACGCTCCAACGCCTTGCGCAGCCCCTCCTCGGTGCGGGCCATTCCGCAGTACTCCCACATGAGCTCACCGAGCTCGCGGTGGAAGGAGTCGGGGGTGCGGTCGCCGTCGACCGCGAGCAGCAGATGGAGCCGGTCCTCGGTCTCGGCGACGGCCTCGGCGACCGCCGGGTGCCCGTCGGTGACCGGCTCCAGGTGCGGATGGCGCGCCAGATAGTCGTTGACGGTGGCGGGGAGTACGAAGTAGCCGTCGGCCAGGCCCTGCATCAGGGCCGACGCGCCGAGCCGGTTGGCGCCGTGGTCGGAGAAGTTGGCCTCCCCGATCGCGAAGAGCCCGGGAACGGTGGTCTGGAGGTCGTAGTCGACCCACAGTCCGCCCATGGTGTAGTGCACGGCGGGGTAGATCCGCATCGGCACCTCGTACGGGTTCTCGGCGGTGATCCGCTCGTACATCTCGAAGAGGTTGCCGTACTTCTCCTCGACCTTGTCGCGCCCCATCCGCGCGATGGCGTCCGCGAAGTCGAGGTAGACGCCCTGCCCGCCCGGGCCCACGCCACGGCCCTCGTCGCAGACGTTCTTGGCGGCGCGCGAGGCGATGTCGCGCGGGACGAGGTTGCCGAAGGAGGGGTAGATCCGCTCCAGGTAGTAGTCGCGCTCCTCCTCGGGGATCTCCGCGGGCGGACGGGTGTCGCCCTTGGCCCTCGGCACCCAGATGCGGCCGTCGTTGCGCAGCGACTCGCTCATCAGGGTCAGCTTGGACTCGTGCTCGCCGGTGCGCGGGATGCAGGTGGGGTGGATCTGGGTGAAGCAGGGGTTGGCGAAGTAGGCGCCGCGCCGGTGGGCCCGCCACACCGCGGTGGCGTTGGAGTTCATGGCGTTGGTGGAGAGGTAGAAGACGTTGCCGTAACCGCCGCTGGCGAGCACCACCGCGTCCGCGAAGTAGGTGTCGATCCGGCCGGTGACCAGGTCGCGGGCGACGATGCCGCGCGCCCGGCCGTCCACCACGATCAGGTCCAGCATCTCGGTGCGGGCGTGCAGTTCGACGTTGCCCGCCGCGATCTGCCGCGAGAGCGCCTGGTAGGCGCCGAGCAGCAGTTGCTGGCCGGTCTGGCCGCGTGCGTAGAAGGTGCGGGAGACCTGGACGCCGCCGAAGGAGCGGGTGTCGAGGAGTCCGCCGTACTCGCGGGCGAAGGGAACGCCCTGGGCCACGCACTGGTCGATGATCTCCACGGAGATCTCCGCGAGCCGGTGGACGTTGGACTCCCGCGCCCGGAAGTCGCCGCCCTTGACGGTGTCGTAGAACAGCCGCCGGATGGAGTCGCCGTCGTTGCGGTAGTTCTTGGCGGCGTTGATGCCGCCCTGCGCGGCGATGGAGTGGGCCCGGCGCGGGGAGTCCTGGAAGCAGAACTGGACGACGTGGTAGCCCTGTTCGGCCAGGGTCGCGCCGGCCGAACCGCCCGCCAGCCCGGTGCCGACGACGATCACGGTGTGCTTGCGGCGGTTGGCGGGGTTGACGAGTTTCGCCTCGAAGCGGCGGGTGTCCCAGCGTTCGGCGACGGGACCCGGGGGCGCCTTGGTGTCGGCGACCGGCTCGCCCAGCGCGTAGAGCGGGTAGTCGATGGATGAGGTCATTCAGCTCACCACTCCGGTCATGACGGCGACGGGGACGGAGATGAATCCGAGGGTCAGCACCAGCGCGAGCACGTTGGCGAGGGTCTTGAGGATCCGGTCGCGGGCCGCGCTGCCGGCGCCGAGGGTCTGCGCGGCGCTCCAGAAGCCGTGCTGGACGTGGAGGCCCAGGGCGAGCATCGCCACGATGTAGACGGTGTTGCCGTACCAGGTGGAGAAGGTGTCGATCACGTTCTGGTACGGGTGCCCGGGCTGGAAGCCGCCGGGGTGCGCGGTCCCGGTCGTCAGGTCCAGGATGTGCCAGACGATGAACAGCCCGAGGATGACGCCGCCCCAGCGCATGGTGCGGGTGGCGTAGCTCGCGCGGGGGCGCTTGTGCACGTACTTCTCGGGGCGCGCCCCGATGTCGCGCCGGCTCAGCTGGTACGCGCAGACCGCGTGCGCGACGACGGCGGCGACCAGCACCACCCGGATGATCCAGAGCGCCCACGCGTGGTGCAGGAACGGCTCACCGACGGTGCGCAGCCAGTGCGCGTACCCGTTGAAGTCGCCCGCACCGAAGAAGATCTTGAGGTTGCCGAACATGTGGGCGGCCAGATAGGTCAGCATGATCAGACCGCTGACGGCCATGACCGCCTTCTTGCCGACGGTCGAGTCCCACACGGTGCGCGTCAAGGACGGTTTTCGGTCCGTCCGCGTTGCCAGAGCCATGCCCTAGACGCTAGGGGCCGGACAGCAAGAGGTCCAAGACATGGATACGCTCATTCCGATAGGCATGGCCTATCGTGGTTCCATGCAGTTCCAGCAGCTCCTGTACTTCGTGGCCGTCGCCGAGACCCGCCACTTCACCCGCGCCGCCGAGCGGGTCCACGTCTCGCAGCCCTCGCTCTCCCAGCAGATCAGGGCGCTGGAGAAGGAGCTGGGCGCCGAGCTGTTCAGCCGCGCCCGGGGCAATATCGCGCTGACCGACGCGGGCGAGGCGCTGCTGCCGCTGGCCCGCCGCATCCTGGCCGACGCCGACACCGCCCGGATCGAGGTGCAGGAACTGGCCCAGCTGCGGCGCGGCCGGGTCCGGCTCGGCGCCACCCCCAGCCTGTGCACCGGGCTGCTGCCGGATGTGCTGCGGGACTTCCACGACCGCCATCCGGGCATCCAGCTCCTGATCGAGGAGGGCGGCTCCCACGACCTCGTACGGGAGCTGGCGCGTGGCGCCCTCGACCTCGCCCTGGTGGTGCTGCCACTGCCGCCCGGCTCCCCGGCGCTCAGGACCGTCGAGCTCATCCACGAGGACCTGGTGGTCGTCTCGGCCGCCACCGAACCCGCCCCTGGCACCGACGGCCGCGTCCACGTCCGCGATCTGCGCGACGCCCCGCTGGTCATGTTCCGGCACGGCTACGACCTGCGCGAGCTCACCGTCGCGGCCTGCCGCGCCGAGGGCTTCGAGCCGGTCTTCACGGTCGAGGGCGGCGAGATGGACGCGGTGCTCGGCTTCGTACGGGCCGGGCTCGGCATCGCGGTGGTGCCGAGCATGGTGGCCACCCGGGCGGGCCGCGACCTGCGGGTCACCCCGCTGGCCCGCCCGGGGCTGCGCCGTACGATCGCGCTCGCCCACCGCAGCGACGTGGACCCGCCGCGCGCGGCACGCGAACTCCGGCGGGTCCTGCTCGGGGTCGGGGCCTGACGCGGCCGACAGGGGTCAGACGGCGTCGGTGAGGGCCAGCGAGTGGATGCGGTCCGGGGCGCCCGGACGCGCGTAGTACCAGCCCTGGGCGGTGTCGCAGCCCAGCTCGCGCAGCTGATCGGCCTGCGCCCCGGTCTCCACCCCCTCGACGGTGACCGCCAGATGGAGGCTGTGGGCGAGCGCCACGATCCCCTCGACGATCTTGATGTCGACCGGATCGGCCGGGTGCTGCTGCATGGACTGGGTGAACGAGCGGTCCAGCTTCAGCACGCTCACCGGGAGCCGGCGCAGGTTCGCCAGGTTGGAGTAGCCGGTGCCGAAGTCATCGAGCGCGATGTCCACACCCATGTCCGCGAGCTGGCGCAGCGGCTTGAGCAGGTCGTCGTCGGCACCGATCAGCGCGGACTCGGTGACCTCCAGGCACAGCGCGCCCGGCTCCAGGCCGGAGCGCTCCAGGACCTCCACCGTGTCGGCCACCAGGCCCGGGTGGTGCAGCTGCGTCGGCGAGAGGTTCACGTTGACCCGCAGCGGGCCGCCCGCCCGGGAGCCCGGGTGGCGCTCCTGCCAGAACCTCGCCTGGCGTACGGACTCCGCCATCACCCAGCGCCCCAGCGGCACGATCAGACCGGTGTGCTCGGCGAGCGGGATGAAGCGGTCCGGGCCCAGCACCCCGTGCTGCGGATGCGACCAGCGCACCAGCGCCTCCGCCCCGTGCACACTGCCGTCGACCAGGTGCACCAGCGGCTGGTACTCGATGAAGAACTCCCCGCGCTCCAGCGCGGCCGGCAGCGCGTTGGTCAGCCCGTGCCGGGTGATCGCCCGGGCGTCGGCCTCCGGGTCGGCCCGCTCGAAGCGGTTGCCGCCCGCGGCCTTGGCCCGGTACATCGTGATGTCCGCGCTGCGCAGCACCTCCGCCGGGCCGCGCTCGCCCGCCGGGCCCTCCACCACGCCGATCGAGCCGCGCACGGACAGCTCACGGCCCTCCAGCCGGATCGGGGCGGAGAGCACGTGGAGGATGCGGGAGGCCAGTTCGTCGACCTCGCGCAGGGTGTCGGTGCCGGTGGTCAGGGCCACGAACTCGTCGCCGCCCAGGCGCGCCACCATCTCGCCGGGCCCGGTCGCACAGCTCTGCAGCCGGTCGGCGACCTCCACCAGGAGCCGGTCGCCCGCCGAGTGGCCGAGGCTGTCGTTGACCGCCTTGAACCCGTCGAGATCGAGGTAGCAGAGTCCGAAGCGCTTGCCCTCGCCCGCCGAGAGCGCCTTGTCGAGCCGCTCGAAGAACAGGGTGCGGTTGGGCAGCCCGGTCAGCGCGTCATGGGTGGCCTCGTAGCGCAGCCGCAGGTTCAGCAGCCGCCGCTCGGTGGTGTCCTCCAGCAGGGCGAGCTGGTACTGCGGCCGGCCCTCGGCGTCGCGCAGCAGGGAGACCGTGAGATTGGTCCACAGGACGGTGCCGTCGCCCCGGTAGTACGGCTTCTCCACCCGGTAGTGGTCGCGCTCGCCCCGGACCAGCTCCTCGTAGAGCTTCCAGACCTGCGGCGCGTCCTCGGGGTGCACCCACTCGCTGACGTTGCGGCTGCGGATCTGCCCCTCGACACCGCCGAACATCCGGGTGAGGGTCTCGTTGACCTCCAGGACACGCCCTTCGAGGTCGGCGATGCCGATACCGACGGCGGCGCCCTCGAAAATCGCGCGGAACCGGGCCTCGGTGGTGTGCAGGGCCTCCTCCGCGGCGCTGCGCGCGGAGAGCGCCGAGCGGGCGATGGCCTCCTGCTCGCGCAGGGTGCGTTCGCGCAGCGCCTGGGCGAACCCGGCGGCCAGCGCGTGCTGGAGGCGGGCGCACCGGGCCCGCGCCTCCTCGGCCCGCAGCTCCCCGCCCGTACCGCAGTACAGGACGAGATAGGAGTCGACCACGCCGAGGGTGCGGCTGAGCGCGTCCGGGTCGGTGCAGTGCGCCCCGACCAGGGCGGAGCCGATCTCCTGCGCGGGCGAGGGGTCGAAGTGGCGGCGGTGCAGCGCCTCGATGAGCCGGCGGGCCAGCGGCAGCAGATGGCGTTCGAACTCGGGGCGGGTCAGCGAGGTGGCCGTCACCGGGAAGATGGCCCGGCTCCAGATGGTGGCGAACCGTCTGAGCCGGGACTCCGGACCGTCGGGATCGTCGGGCTGCCCGTCCGCGGGGGCCGGGGTGCTCACGCTATGCGTCCCACGCCGGCGAACCCCGCGAAGGCATAGGGGTCTTCCTGCTCCGGGGAGTTCTCCGGGCGCCACATCGGCATCTGCACCAGACCGGGCGCGACCATCTCGAACCCGTCGAAGAAGGTGGCGATCTCCTCGCTGGTCCGCATGACCAGCGGATTGCGGATGTTGCGGTAGACGCCCACCGCGCCGCCGGCCCGGTCCTCGCTGAGCGGGATGCCCTCGTACGCGGCGTGGGTGAGGATCAGCATGCTGCCGGGGGCGAGCGCCTCGCGCAGCTCCGCGACCGCGGCGCGCGGGTCGTCGGAGTCCTCCACGAAGTGCAGCACGGCGACCAGGAGCAGCGCGAGCGGCCGGTCCAGGTCGAGCAGCCGGGCCACCTCGGGGCTGGAGAGGATGTCCTGCGGCTTGCGCAGATCGGCGGCGATCACACCGGCCCGCTCGTTGCCCTGCAGCACGGCCGTGCTGTGCGCGACGGCCACCGGGTCGTGGTCGACGTAGACGACCCGGGCCTCGGGGACGGCGCTCTGGGCGACCTCGTGGACGTTGCCGAAGGTCGGGATGCCCGAGCCTATGTCCAGGAACTGCGTGATGCCCTCGTCCAGGGCGAAGCGGACCGCCCGCCGCATGAACGCCCGGTTCGCCTGCATCACCTTGGGCAGCCCCGGAATGAACTCCATGGCCTTGCGCGCGGCTTCCCGGTCCACCTCGAAGTTGTGCGAGCCGCCCAGGTAGTAGTCGTAGATGCGGGACACACTCGGCACCGAGATGTCGATGCCCGTAGGGGCCCAGGCAGGACGCTCCATCTATGTCTCCAACAACTCGCCGCGGGGGTGTGATGGCCATGTGCATGGTCGGTGTTCGAGCTGAGGCTACTGATCGTCCGGCAGGAGGGCGAGTGAAAACGGAAAATGCCGATCCGTTATTGGTCACACACAAGTTCGGTCACATCTCGCCGAACGCGCCCCGGTCGCGGCCGGAGCACACGTCGAACCCGCCACCGCGCGGGGGACACGGTGACGGGCCGACGGCCTGGGGAGGGCGCTTACTTGGCGGTGGCGATCAGCTTCCCCTCGGGCGAGACGGCGTACCAGGTGCCGCCCACGCCCTGGCCGTTGGTGTCGCCGGGCTTGCTGTCGCCGGAGTAGGTGTAGACGGGCCAGCAGTTGATGGACTGCTGCTTGACGCCGTCGGGCCGGTTGAAGGTGACGAATCCCTTCTGGATGATGCCCTCGGTGTTCTTCTTCTCGACGGGCGCGACCACCGGCCACTTCTTGAGGCAGTCACCGGTGCAGGCCGACTTCATGGGCCAGGCGGAGTCCTTCTTGAACCGGTAGACGGTCATCCCCCGGGCATCGACGATGACCTTGCCGAGCTTGGGGTCCTCGCGGACCGACAGACCCGGCAGGCTCGGCGAGTCCGCCCCGGCCTCGGCGCCGCCGGCGGCGGGCGCCGCCTTCTTGCCGTCGGGGGCCGAGGCGTGCCAGGTGCCGCCCACGCCCTGCCCGGTGGCGTCGCCGGGCTTGGCGTCCTTGGTGTACCGGTACATCGGCCATCCGGCGATCGTCAGCTGCTTGCTGCCGTCGGTACGGGTGACCTCGCCGATCAGGCTCGCGTCGGTGCCGGGCGCGGCGACGGCGCTGCCCGCGGGCACGGCCGGCCACAGCTTCGCGCAGTCGCCGTCGCAATTCGACTTGGGCGGACTGGCGGTGTCCTTGTCGAACCGGTAGAGCGTGAAGCCGGCGCTGTCGGTGACCACCTTGCCCAGCTCCTTGCTGTCCCACACCGCGAGCTGCCCCGCCGACTTGGCGGCCGTCTGGGAGGTCGAGCCGGACGCCGAGCCGTAGCCGCCGTCCCCGTATCCGTAGCCGGTGCCGCTGCCGGCCGCCGGTGCGGCGTTGCCGACCGGCTGGCCCTTGGGCGAGGCACTTCCCTTGTCCTGACCGCACGCCGTCGCCGTGAGTGCCAGTACTGCCGCCGCCGTCACCGCGAGCGAGGCGTTGCGCCAGGTTGCCATGTCAACTCCTGTTGATCCTCTGCCGGTTGTGGCGCCTGGGGTGCGCCTTTCATGGCTCTAGGTACGCGTCAGACGCCCCCGGGCGTTCAACGCCTGCGAAAGAATTTTCCCGCCGGCGCCGAATCGCCCTCGGCGGTTCCAAACGCAAATGCGACCGACCTCCCCCCATCAGGCGAATCCGTGCCGGTCTCATGGCCGAACCGCCCGCGGGGCCGGATGATCCTCGGCGTGCACGTACCCCACCTGGCCCAGCGGCTGCTCTCGGCCGCCGCCCTCGCCCTGCTGCTGGCCGGCCCCGCGGGCGGTTCGGCCATGAGACCGGCACGGATTCGCCTGATGGGGGGAGGTCGGTCGCATTTGCGTTTGGAACCGCCGAGGGCGATTCGGCGCCGGCG
>NZ_JBJHPC010000264.1:0-9669 GCF_045257485.1 Streptomyces sp. YS-3
GCCGAACCCCCGCCAAACCCCCGCCGAATCCCGCCGCGTCCAACCGCGTTCGAACACAAATTGACGCATGCGTACCGCACAGTCACCGTATGACACATGCGACTGTCCCGGCCCCGGCAGGCGTGGCACCTTCGTTGCCACGCCACCGAGGGGGGAAGCGATGGACAAGCGGTACGAGGTCTTCTGTCTGGCCGACAGGCAGTTCTACGAGACTCCGGACCGTCTGTCCTCGGCCACGACCGGCGAGCCCGTACCGCTCTTCGAGGCGGCCCTGCGCCCCGTCCCCGAGGGATGGCGCAGCACGCTCTCCGGGGACTGGCTCCACTTCAGCCCCGTCGACGAGGCGGGCGAGCCCCGCCCCGGAACGCCCCGCCAGGGCTGGAAGATCCACGTCTCGGCGTGTCTGGACAACGCCGAGAAGATGGCGGCGCAGGTGTGGGAGTACTGCGTCCCCCGGGCGATCCCGTTCAAGTTCGTGCCGGGCCGCCAGCCGCTGCACCTGCGCAACTCCAAGTACGCCGGGCGCGGTTCCAGCGGGAAGTTCGCCACGATCTACCCGTCCGGCGTGGACGAGCTGGAGCGAATACTGACCGAGCTCGGCGAGCTGCTCGACGGCGAGCCGGGCCCGTACATCCTCACCGATCTGCGCTGGAACTCCGGTCCGCTGTACGTGCGTTACGGCGGATTCGTCGAGCGGCACTGTGTCGGTGAGGGCGGGGCGCTGGTCCCCGCGATCGAGAACGCCCGGGGCGAGCTGGTCCCCGACCGCCGCGACCCGGCGTTCCAGATACCGGAGTGGGTGACGCTGCCCCCGTTCCTGCGGCCCCAGCTGGAGGCGCGCAACGCGACGACCGTGGGCGACCTGCCGTACCGCATCGAGCGGGCGCTGCACTTCTCCAACGGCGGCGGGGTGTACGCCGGGACCGATGTGCGCGACGGCAGCAAGGTCGTCCTGAAGGAGGCCCGGCCGTACGCGGGGCTCGCCGCCGACGGCTGCGACGCGGTGACCCGGCTGGAGCGGGAGAAGGCGGCCCTGGAGCGGATCTCCGGGCTCGGGGTGGCGCCGGAGGTGCGCGACTGGTTCGAGCTGGGCGACCACCGCTTCCTCGTCATGGACTTCCTGGAGGGGCGCACGCTGAACGCCTTCTTCGCCGAGCGCCACCCGCTCCTCGCGGTCGACCCCGACCCGGACGCGGTGGCCTCGTACACGACCTGGGCGCTGGCGGTGCACCGGGCCGTGGAGCGGGCGGTCGAGGCGGTGCACTCGCGCGGGCTGGTCTGCAACGACCTGCACATGTTCAACGTGATGGTCGGGCCGGACGGGGAGGAGGCGAACGGCGGCCGGGAGGTCGCGGTGCGGCTGCTCGACTTCGAGGCCGCGGTGCCGCTCGACGAGCACGAGGGGCAGACGATGGCGCACCCCGGGTTCGTGGCCCCGCGCGACCGCAAGGGCTTCGACGTCGACCGGTACGCGCTGGCCTGTCTGCGGCTCGCCCTGTTCGTGCCGATGACGACGCTGCTCGTGGTCGACCAGGACAAGGCGGCGCATCTGGCGAAGGTCGCGAAGAGTCAGTTCCCCGCTGTGCCGGAAGGTTTCTTCGAGGAGGCGGTGCGGGTCATCCGGGGCACGGACGAGCCCCTGGCGCGGCCCTATCTGCCCGCCCGGCCCGAGGAGTGGCCCGCCGGGCGCGACTCGATGGTCCGCGCGATCCTCGCCTCCGCCACGCCCGAACGCGAGGACCGGCTCTTTCCCGGGGACATCTCGCAGTTCGCGGACGGCGGCGGCCTCGGCGTCGCGTACGGCGCGGCCGGGGTGCTCTACGCCCTGGACGCCACCGGCGCCGGGCGCTACCGGGACGGCGAGGAGTGGCTGCTGCGCCGCACCGAGGAGCCGCCCGCCGGCTGTCCGCTGGGCTTCTACGACGGGCTGAGCGGCGTGGCGTACGTCCTGGACCGCCTCGGCCACACCGAACGCGCCCTCGACCTCGTCGACCGGGTGCTCGACGAGAAGTGGCAGCGGCTCGCGCCCGGCCTGCACGGGGGCCTGGCCGGGCTCGGGCTCGCGCTGGACTCGCTCGGCCGCACCACCGGCGAGAGCGATCTGCGCGACCGGGCCCTGGAGGCGGCCTGGATCATCGCCGGGGAGCCGCGGCCCGAGGAGGGCGGCGGGCGCAGACGCGCCGGTCTGCTGCACGGCGCCAGCGGCCCGGCGCTGCTCTTCCTGCGGCTCTACGAGCACACCGGCGAACCCGCGCTCCTCGACCACGCCGCCGAGTTCCTCCGCCGCGACCTCGCGGCCTGCGTCACCGACCGCTCGGGCGCCCTCCAGGTCGACGAGGGCGTACGGACCATGCCCTACCTCGGCTCCGGCGGCGTCGGCATCGCGATGGTGCTGGACGACTATCTGGCGCACCGGTTCGACGAGGAGTTCGTCGAGGCCAGGGCCGCGATCCTGCCCACCGCGCGGCTGCGGTACTACGCCCAGCCGGGCCTGTTCAACGGCCGCGCGGGCATGGTGCTGCACCTCGCCCGCACCCGCGCAGCGCGTGCCGACCTGGACGCGCAGAGCGCGGCGCTCGCCTGGTACGCCGTGCCGTACGAAGGCCATCTGGCCTTTCCCGGCAACCAGATGATGCGGCTCTCCATGGACCTCGCGACCGGCACGGCGGGCTGTCTGCTCGCCCTGGGCTCGCTGCCCGCCGTCGCGTCCGCCCGAAGGCGCCCCGCGGGGCTGCCCTTCCTGCCACCGCTTCCGGTGGCCCCCAGGACGGCCCCGCGAGGGGCCGGACGGTAACCCCGTCCCCACGAAGAAATCCCAACACAAAGGAGATGGCCATGACCCTTCTCGACCTGCAGAAGATGGACGTTCCCGAGACCACCGGTGGCGGCGGCGGTGGCGACGAGAGCAGCGTCAGCCTTCTGCTCTGCGACAAGCACAGCTCGCACAGCCAGCTGCTCTGCCTCTGACACACCCGCACCACCCTGATCAATCCCTGTTGCACGTGATCAACCGTGATCGACCCTGATCAACCGTGTGACGCGGCCCCGGGCGGATCTGCTCTCCGCCCGGGGCCTGCGCGCCCCGGAGGGCCCCTTGGCTCCACGCCCCTTTCTCCGCGAGACCGTCCGGTACGGCGCGGCGCCCGCCGCTCTCGTACTGCTGCTGACCACGGCCCTCGCCGGGGCGGGCCTGGCCCTGCCGTGGGCGCTCGGCCGCACCCTCGACCTGCTGCTGGGCGAGGACCGCTCGGCCGCCGGGCCCTGGCTCGCGCTCTGCGCCGCGCTCACCGGCGCCACCGTCCTGCTCGGCGCCCTCGACGGCCTGGTCACCGCCGTCGCCAACGCCCGTACCACCGCGTGGATACGCGCCCGCGTCCTCGGCCATGTGCTGGCCGCCGGACCCCGCGCCACGGTCGCCGACGGCGATCTCGTGGCCCGGCTCGTCGGCAACGCCGCCCAGGCCGGACCCGTCCCCGCGACCCTCGCCGCCACCCTCGCCGCCGTGCTCACCCCGGTCGGCGGACTGGTGGCGCTCGCCCTCACCGACGCCTGGACGGCGCTCGCGCTGCTCGCCGGAATGCCCGTACTCGTCCTGCTGCTCAAGGTGTTCGTCCGCCGCTCCGGGGACGTGGGCACCGCCTATCTGCGCGCCCAGGGCGAGATCGCCGGGCGGCTCACCGAAGCCGTGGAGGGCGCCCGCACCATCACGGCAGCCGGCACCGCCGACCGCGACGCGGCCCGCATCCTCGCGCCGCTGCCCGAACTCTCCCGCCAGGGCCACCGCATGTGGCGCGTCACCGGCCGCTCCACCGCCCAGGCCTCCGCCCTGCTGCCGCTGCTCCAGCTCACCGTGCTCGCGGTCGCCGGGCTGCGGCTCGCGGACGGCGCGCTGAGCGTCGGCGGGATGCTCGCGGCCTGGCGGTACGCCGTCCTCGCCACCGGCACCGGAACCCTGGTCGGCCAGCTCAACGGGCTGGTGCGCGGACGCGCCGCCACCGACCGCCTCGCCGAGGCGCTCACCCCGCCCGCCATGACGTACGGAACACGCCGACTGCCCGACGGACCCGGCTCGCTGGAGCTCCGCAGCGTCCGCACCGGCCCCCTCGACGACATCGACCTCTACCTTCCCGGCGGGACGGTGGCCGCCGTGGTGGGACGCTCCGGCAGCGGCAAGAGCGCCCTGGCCGCGGTCGCGGGCCGGCTCACCGACCCCGACAAGGGCACGGTCCTCCTCGACGGCGTTCCGCTGCCCGAACTCTCCCGGCAGCACCTGCGCCGCGAGGTCGGCCACGCCTTCGCCCGCCCGGCGCTCCTCGGCGCCACCATCGGCGGCACGATCGCCTTCGGCGTCGACGAACCCGGCCCGGAGCAGGTCACGGCAGCCGCCCGGGCCGCCTGCGCCGACGACTTCGTCCGCAGACTGCCGCTCGGCTACGACACCCCCTGCGAGCAGGCCCCGATGTCCGGCGGCGAGGCCCAACGCCTGGGTCTGGCACGGGCGTTCGCGCACTGCGGGCGGCTGCTGATCCTCGACGACGCCACCTCCAGCCTCGACTCCGCGACCGAGCGCCGGGTCTCCCGCGCGCTGCTCGACGAGCTGACGCCGGGCACCCGGCTCATCGTCGCCCACCGGGTCACCACCGCCGCCCGCGCCGACCTGGTGGTGTGGCTCGACGGCGGCCGGGTGCGCGCGCTCGCCCCGCACGCCGAGCTGTGGCGACTGCCCGAATACCGCGCGGTGTTCGCCGGGGAGGCCGCGTGAAGGGCCGCCTGGTGGCACTCGCGCGCTCCCGGTGGCGGGCGCTGCTGCGGCTCGCCGCCTGGTCGGCGCTGGAGGCGGGGGAGACGTTCCTGCTCGGCTTCGCGCTGGCGCGGGCGCTCGACCGGGGCTTCCTCGCGGGCCGCACCGGGACCGGCCTCGCGTGGCTGGGGCTCGCCGCGGCCGGCGTGGTCGCCGGGGCCTTCGGGACCGGGCGGGTGCATCTGGCGGTGGCCGCGCTCGTCGAGCCCGTACGCGACGACCTCGTACGCCGGGTGGTGCGCCGCGCCCTGCGGACGCCCGACGGGGCGGCCGTCTCCCGGCTCACCCACCAGGTGGAGATCGCCCGCGACACGCTCGCCGGACTGGTGATGGTGTCCCGGACCTTCGTCGTCACCGCCGTGGGAGCGCTGATCGGGCTCTGCTCGCTGGCCCCGGTGCTGCTGCCGGTGGTGGCGGTGCCGCTGGCGGCCTCCCTCGCCCTGTTCCTCGCCACGCTGCGCCCGCTCGCCCGCCGCCAGGAGGTGTTCCTCGCCGCCGACGAGGCGCTGGCGGCCGAACTCGGCCTCGCCGTCGCCGGGTTGCGCGACATCACGGCGGCCGGGGCGCAGGACCGGGTGGCGGCCGACGCGGGGGAGCGGATCGACGCCGAGTTCCGGGCCTCGCGCTCGCTCGCCCGCTGGGGGGTGCTGCGTACGCTCGCGGCGGGGCTCGGCGGCCGGCTGACCGTGGTGCTGCTGCTGGTCACGGCGCCCTGGCTGCTCGGCCACGGGGTCACCCCCGGCGCGTTCGTGGGCGCCCTCGCCTATGTCACCCAGTCCCTGATCCCGGCCCTGCAGTCCCTGATGCAGGGCCTGGGCACCTCGGGGGCACGGCTGTTCGTGGTGCTGCGCAGGCTGACGGCGGACGGGGAGCAGCCACCGCCGCCCGCGCCCCCGGCGGGCGAGGCCGGTCCCGGCGAGGCCGTGCGGCTGCGGGGCGTCACCTTCGCGTACGGGCCCGGGGCCGCGCCCGTCGTCGACGGTCTGGACCTGACCGTGCCGCACGGCGGGCACCTCGCGGTGGTCGGCCCCAGCGGCATCGGCAAGTCCACCCTGGCCGAACTCATGGCGGGCGTGCGCGCCCCCGACAGCGGCGAAATTTTACGCGCCCGCGCCCGGGTCCTGGTGCCCCAGCAGGCGTACGTCTTCACCGACACCGTCCGGGCCAACCTCACCTATCTGTGCCCGGCCGGCCACGAGGACGCGGGAGCTCCGGACGGCTCGGGCGAGGGGGGGTCCGAGGGGGGCACCCCCGGCGGACCGCCGGGGGACGACGCCCTGCTGGCCGCCTGCGCGGCGGTGGGCGCCCGTGAGCTCGTGGACCGGCTCGGCGGGCTCGACGCGACCGTGGTCCCGTCCGGACTCTCGGCGGGGGAGCGGCAGTTGATCGCCCTGGCCCGGGCGTACGCGGCTCCCGCGCCCCTGGTCCTGCTCGACGAGGCGACCTGCCATCTCGACCCGGCGGCCGAGGCACGGGCCGAGCGGGCGTTCGCCCGGCGGCCCGGGACGGCGCTGGTGGTCGTGGCGCACCGGACCGGCTCTGCGCGCCGGGCCCGGCAGGTGCTGGTGCTGGGCGGCGCGGGGGTCGAGTGCGGGACACACGACGAACTGCTGCGAGGGTCCGCGTTCTACCGGGAGCTGACCGGATTACACCCATCCCTCGCCCTGGGAGATGCGGATGGCGTCCACGCGGTTGCGGGCGCCGGTCTTGCGGGTGATCGCCGCCATGTAGTTCCGCACGGTCCCGTTGGACAGATGGAGGCTGTGCGCGATGTCCGCGATGGAGGCGCCCTCGGCGGCGAGTGAGAGCACGCTCAGTTCCCGTCTGGTGAGCGGCATCTCGGCCGCCCGCAGGAAACCGCAGCCCAGCGAGTCGTCGACGAATCGCTGACCTGCGGCGGCCCGTCTTATGGCGCCGATCAGCCGCTCCGGGGTGGCGTCCTTGTCGACGTACCCGAGGGCGTGCGCCTCCACCGCCTGGCGCAGCAGCCCGGGCCGGTTGGGGCTGGCCAGCACGACGAGGCGCGCGTTGCGCGACCCGTGGTGCCGGCTCTGTAACTCCCCCAGCGGCGCGATGCCGTACGAGTCGGAGCAGTCGAGGTCGACGGCGCACACATCCGGCCGCAGCACCCGCGCCCGGGCGGGTGCGCTGCGCCAGGGCGCGTGGTGGACCTCCAGACCGGGTTCCCGGCCCAGGCGGTCGGCCAGCGCCGACCGCATCAGACAAGCATCGTGCACGAGAAGTACCCGGATCACGTTTCAGCCCCCTCCAGCTCCCCGCCTACCGGTTGCCTTCCTCTGGCACGCGAAACATTTCTATCCGGGGGCCGGGAGAGAGGAAGCCGCATAATCGGCCATGGGGTTGCACGGGGGCGCGAACGGCGCACAGAGTGGGCACGGATGGCAGTCAGGCGCTGGACCTGCACGCCGGGCGCTGGGCCGGATCACCGACGGATCGGGCCATATCGGGTCCGGCGGGTCGAAAACGGCGGGACCGGCGGCTCCGGGGGACCGGTCAGAACGGCCGGATCGGGCCGAACCGACCCGGCCGGGACCGACTCGGGCCGGTCCGGGCGCCTTCGGAGCGGGCCAGTTCAGACCCCTCGGCCGGGAAGGCCGTCGTCCTGCGCCGTGAGGTCGATCAGCCGGCACACCGTCTCGATGTCGATCTTCACCTGGGCGATCGAGGCCCGCCCGGACAGCCAGGTGATCAGGGCCGAGTGCCAGGTGTGCTCGATGACGCGGACCGCCGAGAGCTGCTGCGGACTCGGGTGGTCCAGCCCCATCGCGTCCAGGATGATCGCGGTGGTCTGCCGGGAGACGGTGTCCACCTCGGGGCTGACCGAGCGGTCGGCGAAGGTGAGGGCGCGCACCATCGCGTCGGCGAGGTGCGGCTCGCGCTGGAGCGCGCGGAACGCCCGCATCAGCGTCTCCGCGACGCGCTGCGCGGCCGAGTCGCCGGACGGCGGGTGCTTGCGGAGCGTGGAGTGCAGATGCTGGAGCTGGTCCTGCATGGTGGCGACCAGCAGATGGATCTTGGAGGGGAAGTAGCGGTAGAGCGTGCCGAGCGCGACCCCCGCGGCCTCGGCCACCTCGCGCATCTGGACCGCGTCGAAACCGCCCCGGCTGGCGAGCTGGGCGCTGGCGTGCAGGATGCGGCGGCGGCGCGCCTCCTGGCGCTCGGTCAGGACGGGCGACGCGGCGATGGCCGCTCTGGCTTCCGCTGTCATCTGTCCCGTTCCGTCGTCCGATTCGCGCTGTTCCGGTGGGCCCGGCGGCCCGTTTCCGGGGGCACAGCATGGCAGGGGCCCCGGTGGTGGCGCGAATCACCTGATCCGGCCCTCACACGCGCGCTACCTGCCGGTAGATTCAAAGCTTCCCCAGGCTCCGGACGGAGATCAAGAAGGATCAAGTCTGGAACTTGTTCTAGATTAGCGCGAGCGGTTACGCTCCGGCGAAACGCAGCGATGAAGGGGCCGCGAGTGACCGCAGAGGCCATAGAGGCAAACCCGCACACCGGGGAGCCGGCCCGTGCGGGTGACCGCCCGCTGCGGATCGCCCTCCTGACGTACAAGGGCAATCCGTTCTGCGGCGGCCAGGGCGTCTACGTACGCCACCTCTCCCGCGAACTCGCCCGTCTGGGGCACAGCGTGGAGGTCATCGGCGCGCAGCCGTACCCCGTCCTGGACGAGGGCGTACCGCTCACCGAGCTCGCCAGCCTGGACCTGTACCGCTCGCCGGACCCGTTCCGCACGCCCGGCAAGGACGAGTACCGGGACTGGATCGACGCGCTGGAAGTCGCCACCATGTGGACCGGCGGGTTCCCCGAGCCGCTGACGTTCTCGCTGCGGGCCCGGCGCCACCTCGCCGCCCGCAAGGGCGAGTTCGACGTCATCCACGACAACCAGACGCTCGGCTACGGCCTGCTCGCCGACCTCGGCGCGCCCCTGGTCACCACGATCCACCACCCCATCACCGTCGACCGGCAACTGGAACTGGACGCCGCCGAGGACTGGAAGCGCCGCTCCTCGGTGCGCCGCTGGTACGGCTTCACCCGGATGCAGAAGCGGGTCGCGCGGCGGCTGCCGTCCGTGCTCACCGTCTCCGGCTCCTCCCAGCGCGAGATCGTCGAGCACCTCGGGGTGCGCGAGGACCGCATCCGGGTGGTGCACATCGGCGCCGACACCGGGCTGTGGTCCCCGGACCCGTCGGTGGCCGAGGTGCCCGGACGCATCGTCACCACCTCCAGCGCGGACGTACCGCTCAAGGGGCTCGTCTTCCTCGTCGAGGCGCTCGCCAAGGTGCGCGCCGAGCACCCCGAGGCGCATCTCGTCGTCGTCGGCAAGCGCGCCGAGGACGGACCGGTCGCCCAGGCCATCGAGAAGTACGGGCTCGGCGGCGCGGTCCGCTTCGTCAAGGGCATCACCGACGCGGAGCTCGTCGACCTCGTGCGGTCGGCGCAGGTCAGCTGTGTTCCCTCGCTGTACGAGGGGTTCTCGCTGCCGGCCGCCGAGGCGATGGCGACGGGGACCCCGCTGGTGGCCACGACCGGGGGCGCGATCCCCGAGGTGGCCGGGCCGGACGGCGAGACGTGCCTCGCGGTGCCGCCGGGCGACCCGCAGGCGCTGGCCGCCGCGCTCGTACGGCTGCTGGGCGACCCGCGGCTGCGCGCACGGCTCGGCGCGGCCGGGCGGCAGCGGGTGCTCGACCGGTTCACCTGGGCGCGGGCGGCCGAGGGCACCGTCGAGCTCTATCGCTCCGCGATCGCCGGCAAGGGCCGCTCCGCGGCCAAGAAGCCCGCAGGGTGATCCCGCACCGAACCGGCCCCGGCCGCTCCGCGCCCCCACCCCCCGGCCGCTCCGCGGCCCC